>NZ_MKGS01000055.1:0-8058 GCF_002836905.1 Pseudomonas sp. 43NM1
GTGTTCGAGCACGTGATTCTGTACACGGGTGATCGGCGTTTCAGGCGCGCCGACCGCCGCCAGCAACGGGCTGAACTGCGCCTGCCCGCCTTGGCGTTTCATCACCACCAGCAGCACTTTGGCGACATCCTGGGCAACTTTTTTGCCGTGGTCCTGAGCGACCACGGCCAACGCCAGATCGATGCCGGCGGTGACGCCACCGGAGGTGATCAGGTTGCGGTCCTCGACGAATATCTGATCGGTTTCGACTTTGGCGTTCGGGAAACCTTTGATCAGCCGTTCGGTGTAGTGCCAGTGGGTGGTCACGCGATAGCCGTCAATCAGGCCGGCATGCCCGAGCACAAACGCGCCAGTGCAGATCGAGCCAAAGCGTTCGGCGCGCGGCACGGCGCGGCGCAGCCAGTTGAGCAACGGTTGGGGTTTTTCGTTGTAGGCGCCGGGGCCGCCGGGGACCAGCAGCAGGTCATAGGCGTCGTTGGCCTGATCGATATGCACGTCGGCCTGGACGTTGACGCCGTTAGAGGCGCGCAACGGCCCGCGCTCGGTGCCGATGGTCGACAGCAGGTAATGATCGCTTGCGGCCAGGTAACGATTGGCGATGGAAAACACCTCCATCGGCCCGGCCATGTCGAGCAGGAGGAAGTCGGGGAACAGCACCATTGCCACGGTTTTCATGGGATCGGATTCGTTGAAGTCAAAAGAAGATTATTCACTGCGCACCAGATGCTGTAGGAGCAAAGCTTGCTCGCGATGGCGGTCTTGCATCCAGAATATTGGTTGACTGACACGACGTCATCGCGAGCAAGCTTTGCTCCTACAAGGTTTGGCATTATGGCCAAGTCTTGCGGATATGGCCGCTAAATGCATCGGCCAATTTCTATACTGTCAACCTGTACGAGACAGTATTTCAATTTTCATCTACTTATTGCATCCACTGGTAACCATTAACCTTCTCCTCACTCGGACGAATTCACGTCCTGACAGGAGATTTCATTATGCTGACCCTTCGCAAAGCCTCGGATCGCGGCGCGGCCAATCACGGTTGGTTGAAGTCGTTCCACACCTTTTCCTTCGCCAACTATCGCAACCCGAAAGAGCAGGGTTTTTCCGATCTGTTGGTGATCAACGATGACCGCGTGGCGGCCGGCAAAGGTTTTGGCCAGCACCCGCACCGGGACATGGAGATTTTCTCTTATGTGCTCGAAGGCGCGCTGGAACACAAGGACACGCTGGGCACCGGTTCGGTGATCCGCCCCGGCGACGTGCAATTGATGAGCGCCGGCAGTGGCGTGGCCCACAGCGAGTACAACCACTCGGCGACGCGGGGTGTGCACTTCCTGCAAATCTGGATCGTGCCGGACGTCAGCGGCGCCAAACCGCGTTATCAGCAAGAGCACTTCAGCACGCAGAAAAAACGCGGTCGCTTGCAGTTGATCATTTCCCCGGACGGCGCCAACGGTTCGCTGTCGGTGCGCCAGGATGCGCGGGTGTATGCCGGGCTGTTCGACGGCAAGGAAAGCGTCACGCTGGAACTCGCCGCCGACCGCTACGCTTACGTGCACGTGGCTCGCGGCAGTGTAGAACTCAACGGCGTGCAGTTGCAGGAAGGTGACGGCGTGCGGGTGCGTCAGGAGCAAGTGCTGACGCTGAACAACGGCGTCGATGCCGAAGTGCTGGTGTTCGACCTGCGGCCGCAAGAACTGCCGGAAATGCCATAAATCCCGCTGCCAACGCTGCTTATGTAGCAGCTGCCGAGCCTGCGAGGCTGCGTTCGGCGGCGCAGCCGTCGCCAATTCATCCACCGCGGTTTACCTGATACACCGAGGTGGATGGTTTTACGACGGCTTCGCCGCCGAACGCAGCCTCGCGGGCTCGGCAGCTGCTACATAGTTTGTGGTCATCGGTTGTGGTTCGTCGGGAATGGTACTTCGGCTGTGCTATTCGCCGATGCCGTTGAATCCGGCGACGATTTCATCGATCACCACTCGCACCCGCGCGGTGTGTCGCAGGTCGGCGTGGGTCACCAGCCACACGTCGTAAGGCACCGGGCGCGTGCGTTCCGGCCACAGCCGCACCAGGCCATCGCGCTCGCCCATGTACGCCGGGATTTCGCCGATGCCGATCCCCGCCGCAATCGAGCGACGGACCAACAACCCCGACCCCAGACTCGACACAATCCGCCCGCGCGTCAGCGGTTCCGAGACCAGCGTCAGTTCCTTGTTGCCCGCCAGATAAGGTTGATACACCACCAGATCATGCCCCTCAAACGCCGAACCCGGCGCCGGCACGCCGTGGGCATCGAGGTATTCCTGCGAAGCAAACAGCCCCACCGGCCAGCGCGCGATGCGTCGGGCGATCAGGTCCGGGTTGTCCGGCCGCGCGTTGCGCACGGCGATATCGGCCTCGCGTTTAGCCAGGCTGATCATTTGCGTGGACGCATCGAGTTGCACGCGCACATCCGGGTGTTTGCGGTGCAATCGGGCAATCGCCGGGATCAGGAAATCGATCGCCAGCGAGTCGGTGGTGCTGACCCGGACGATGCCGGTCAGCCGATCATCGAGGCCCTGAATCTGGCGCTGCAATTCCAGCGCCGACAGCTCCATTTTCTCCACGGCGTGCAGCGCCGCCTCGCCCACCGCCGTCAGCGCATACCCTTCGGAGGTGCGCAGAAACAACGTCGCGCTCAAGGACTTTTCCAGCGCCGTGACACGCCGGCCAACGGTCGCCTGATCGACGCCAAGCACCCGCGCGGCGCCGCGCAAGGTCGATTCACGGCAGACCGCGAGAAACACACGAGCATCGTCCCAGTTCATTTGGCATTACTCACAGGTTGCAATCGATGATGCAAATTCGCATCACTCTAGCGTGAAATCGCTGCGCGAATGCATCAATTTATCTGGATAAGCTGGGCGCATGAGTTCACCCCCACAGGACAATTCCTCATGCACAGCTCATCGACCCACCCGCGCAGCGCGATCTGGCTGCCGATCTTCGCCGGCCTCTGCGCCAGCCTGGTCAGCATCGGTTTGGCGCGATTCGCCTATACGCCGCTGATTCCATCGCTGATCCAGGCGCAATGGTTTTCCGCCCACGACGTGGTGTATCTCGGCGCGGCCAATCTGGTCGGTTACCTGATCGGCGCGCTGATCGGTCATCCACTCGCTCGTAGAGTCGGCAACAGCACAGCGTTGCGGCTGATGATGCTGGCGGTGACGCTGGCGTTTTTTGCCTGTGGTTTTCCGTTGTCGGTGAGCTGGTTTTTTGGCTGGCGGTTGCTGTCGGGCGTAGCCGGTGGCGCGATCATGGTGTTGGTCGCCGCGACGGTGTTGCCGCACGTGCCGGTGTCCCGCCGAGGCCTGGCCAGCGGGGCGATTTTCCTCGGCATCGGTTTGGGCATTGCCGGCTCGGGGACGATTGTTCCGCCGCTGCTGAGCCTGGGTTTGCAGAACACCTGGTTTGGCTTGGGTTTGATCGCGCTGGTGTTGACCGCCGCGAGCTGGTTTGGCTGGCCGACCACGACCGCGCAACATGCTGCGCCGGTGAGCGGTGACACTTCAAATACGCCAACGCCAGCGGGTCTGTATCTGTTGTTTGCGCAGTACGCGTTCATGGCGGCGGGATTAGTGCCGACGATGGTGTTTCTGGTCGACTTCGTCGCTCGCGGCCTCGGCGCCGGGGCGCATGTCGGCGCGCTGATCTGGGTCATGTATGGCTTGGGCGCGATCATCGGGCCAGTGAGTTATGGTTTCCTCGCCGACAAGTTTGGCGCGCGGTTGAGCATTCGCATTGTGTTGGTGGTGCAGGCGATTACCTTGGGTTTGCTGGCGGTTTCCAGCTCGTTCCTCGCATTGGCGCTGCTGGCGGTGATCCTCGGCTCGTTCCCGCCCGGCATCGTTCCGCTGGCGCTGGCGCGCGTGCATGAGCTGGTGCCCAATCATCACCAGCAACAAATCGCCTGGAGCCGCGCGACCGTCTCGTTTGCCACGTTCCAGGCACTCACCGGTTTTGCCTATTCGGCGATCTTCAACGCCAGCGGCGGCCAGCATGCGCTGTTGTTCGTAATCGCCTGCGGCGCAATCGTCGTGGCCCTGCTGCTGGAACTGGCCATGCGCTTGCTCAAGCAAAACCAAAACCCTGCTCGCGAAGGCGTCGTGACAGCCAACACCTGCATCGACTGACCGACCGCTTTCGCGAGCAAGCTCAGCTCCCACAGGAGATTAGTGCTGGGCAAACATCCACATCCACCGCAAATCCGTAGGAGCAAAGCTTGCTCGCGAAGGCGTCGTGACGGCCAACATCAACGTCGACTGACCCAGCGCTTTCGCGAGCAAGCTCAGCTCCCACAGGGGATCAGTGCCGGGCAATCATCCACATCCACCGCAAATCCGTGGGAGCAAAGCTTGCTCGCGAAGGCGTCGTAACAGCCAACATCTGCATCGACTGACCGACCGCTTTCGCGAGCAAGCTCAGCTCCCACAGGAGATCAGTACCGGGCAATCCTCCACATCCACCGCAAATCCGTAGGAGCAAAGCTTGCTCGCGAAGGCGTCGTGACAGCCAACACCTGCATCGATTGACCCAGCGCTTTCGCGAGCAAGCTCAGCTCCTACAGGGGATCAGTGCCGGGCACAACATCCACATCCACCGCAAATCCGTAGGAGCAAAGCTTGCTCGCGAAGGCGTCGTAACAGCCAACATCTACGTCGACTGACCCAGCGCTTTCGCGAGCAAGCTCAGCTCCCACAGGGGATCAGTGCCGGGCAATCATCCACATCCACCGCCAATCCGTAGGAGCAAAGCTTGCTCGCGAAGGCGCCGTGACAGCCAACATCTGCATCGACTGACCCTCCGCTTTCGCGAGCAAGCTCAGCTCCTACAGGGATCTGCGGGTGTGCAGTGAATTTTTTGGCCGCACCGGCGATCCCATCTACATATCCCCTTCCACCACAGGAATTCAAAAATGTCCCTGCCCCAAACCATGACCCTGATCGAAATCACTGAACCCGGCGGCCCTGAGGTGTTGCAGCCGCGTGACGTGCCGATGCCGACGGTCGCTGCCGGTGAGGTGCTGATTCGTGTGCACGCCGCCGGGGTCAACCGTCCGGATGTGATCCAGCGCTCCGGCAAGTATCCGATGAAACCCGGTATGAGCCCGATCCCCGGCCTCGAAGTGGCCGGCGAAGTGGTCGCAATCGGCAAAGGCGTCAGTGAGTTCACGGTGGGCGACAGGGTGTGCGCGCTGACCAATGGCGGCGGTTACGCGCAATATTGCATCGCGCCGGCCAGCCAGACCTTGCCGATCCCCGATGACCTGGACTGGATCAAAGCCGCGGCGATTCCGGAAACCTTCTTCACCGTGTGGGCCAATCTGTTTGATATCGGCGGCGCCAGCAAAGGCCAGCGCGCGTTGATCCATGGCGGCACCAGCGGCATCGGCACCACCGCGCTGATGCTCTGCCGCGAGTTCGGCGTCGAGGCGTATGCCACCGCCGGTAGCGAGGAAAAATGCGAGGCGATTCGCAAGCTCGGCGGCAAACCGATCAACTACCGAGAACAGGATTTCGCCAAAGTCATCGAGGAGAAAACCGCTGGCAAAGGGGTCAACGTGATCCTCGACATCATGGGTGGCTCGTATTTCAACAGCAACGTCAGTGCGCTCGGCATGGAAGGTCGGCTGGTGATGCTGGGCTTCCTCGGCGGCGCCCGCGCCAATGACGTCGACTTGCTGGCGATCATGAGCAAACGCGCGTCGATCACCGGATCGCTGTTGCGTTCACGCACCAAAGAAGAGAAAGCCGCGATCGCCCAGGGCTTGTACGAATACGTCTGGCCGGTGCTGTCCGCCGGGCGCTGCCTGCCAATCATCGACAAGGTTTACCCGTTCACCGATGCCGCCCTGGCCCACGCGCGGATGGAAGCAGGCGACCACATTGGCAAAATCGTCTTGCACATGGACTGACCTTCACTTGCAACTGCCCTGCCCGGCTGCTGACCTGCAGAGCCGGGCTTTTTTTTGCGCGAAAACTTATACAACCCTCCAGCGGCACAAATCCCCGTCATCGCTCTAAACCGCGGATCCAATTTTTATTTTCTTGTACGTAAAACTTTTCGTGTACAAGAAAAGTCATAATGCGTGACACTACAATGACATCATCAGGCCACCATCGAATTCAGAATCGGTAAGCGTCCGTTCCAGGAGTCACCATGCACGATCATCATTCAGAAACACATCGCCTGGACGCGGTACAAGCCTTGGAGTGGCTGAAAACAGCAGAGTCAGAAAACTTCGACCGCATCTGTTGCCTCGCCGCCGCCTACTTTAACGTGCCCACCGTGCTCATTTCGCTGGTCGAAAAGGATCGGCAGTGGTTCAAGGCGCGCATTGGTTTCGACCGCGATCAAACGCCCATCGACCAATCGTTCTGCGCTTACACCATTCGCGAGAACGGCGTGCTGCAGGTCGAGGATGCTTCGCGGGATGGGCGTTTTCGTTTCAACCCGCTGGTGACCGCGCGCAACGGCATTCGGTTTTACGCCGGCGCACCGCTGCGCACGCGCTCGGGGCACGCAATTGGCAGCCTGTGCATCATCGACAAGGAACCCAAGCAACTGAGCGACGCCGAGCGATTGGTCCTGCAGGATCTGGCGGAAATGGTCATGGCGCAGATCGAGCAACGTCAGCTCGGCGATTGCCATGACCCGGTCAGCGGTCTGCCGAATCAGCGGCAGTTTTTCGCCGACCTCAACGACCTTGGTTTGCAGCCGCACGCCGAACATCGGGTGCTGGTGCTGATCGATGCGCTCGACTCACACCGTGGCCATGAAATGACCTTGGCCGTGGGCACCGGCGCCACGCAATCGATCATCCTCGACATTGCCCAACACCTGAAACAAAGCCTTAGCGGCATCAGTTGCGCGTACCACGTCAACGACCGGCAGTTCTGCTTCATGTTGAAGACGAGCATGCCTGACTACGAACTGTTCGTGCATCGCTTGATCGACCGGTTGCGCGCGATGACCCGTTCCGACAGCGCCCTGACCAGCCCGTCGCCGCGCGCCGGCATGGTGATTTTCCAGCACGATCCGCTGTCCCACGCCGACCTGTTGCGCAAAGCCATGCACGCGGTGGAATCGGCGCACCAGGCCAACACGCACTGGGCGCTGTACGACATTGCCCGCGACTGCGCCTGGCGACGTGCGTTTACCCTGGCCCGGGATGTCGACCGCGCACTCGCCAGCAACCAGATGTACCTGGTTTTTCAGCCGCGTTTCAGTCTGCTCGATGGCCGCCGGGTCAGCGCCGAAGCGCTGCTGCGCTGGAATCACCCGGAGCTCGGCGCGGTATCGCCCGCCGAGTTCATTCCGGTGATGGAACGCAACGGCTTGATTCAGCGCGTGACGCATTGGGTGATCGATCAGGTCATGAGCACCATGGCGCAATGGCAGGACCTTGATTGCCGGGTGTCGCTGAACCTGTCGCCGAAGGATTTCGACGACCAGGACATCGGTGAAATTCTGCGGCTCGCCTGTCTGCGGTTCGGCATTGCGCCGCATCGGCTGGAAATCGAAATCACCGAGGGCGAATGGATCCGCGCCAACCCGCAAGTGATCCGTCAGCTCAAGGGTTTGCGCGAGCTCGGCATGGACGTGGCAATCGATGACTTTGGCAGCGGCTACAGCAATTTCGCCTACTTGCACGAAATTCCGGCCAATGTGATCAAGCTGGATCGCTCGATTGTCACCGATTTGCCCGGCAGCCCGCGCAACCAGATCATCGCCCGCTCGATCCTGCAATTGGCCCGCGATTTGGGTTACCGCACCGTCGCCGAAGGCATCGAAGACTATCAATGCCTGGCGCTGGTGACCCAATACGGTTGCCACGAAGCGCAGGGTTATTTCCTCTCGCGGCCGGCGCTACCCGGCGCACTTGCGCAATTACACGACCATTTGCCGCCACGGCAATTGGCCGCCAGTTGACTCAGTAACCCTCGCCCGCCGCCTCGGCGCCGCCGACGATGGCGATTCCGGAACTGCTGCCCAAACGGGTCGCGCCGGCCT
>NZ_MKGS01000056.1:0-7967 GCF_002836905.1 Pseudomonas sp. 43NM1
GTTTCAGGCTGCACCAAGGCCAGCGCTTGCAGTTCACCCAACCGCGACTCGGCGCTCGCGCTTATCTGGCGGCGCCGGGCGGGTTTGACGCGCCCAAGGTGCTGGGCAGCAGCGCGACGGTGGTCCGCGAAGAACTCGGCGGGCTGGATGGTTTCGGTCGAGCGTTGGCCAAGGATGCTGCGCTGAGTTATTCCGGCATTGCGCTGATTTTGCTGCGGGAATTGCCCCGCGAACACGTGCCGAATTTCAGCGTTGATGCGCCGCTGGATCTGGTGCTCGGCGCGCAGATCGGCGCGTTCAGTGGGCAAAGTCTGTTCGATGTCTTCAACGGTGTCTGGGAACTGGACAGCCGCGCCGATCGCATGGGCGTTCGCCTGCTCGGCACGCCGTTGGAATATCAGGGCCAACCGATGATCTCCGAAGGCATCCCGCTCGGCGCCGTGCAAGTGCCGCCGGATGGCCAGCCGATTGTGTTGCTCAATGATCGGCAGACCATCGGCGGCTATCCACGATTGGGCGCGTTGACGCCGCTGGCATTGGCGCGGCTGGCGCAATGCCTGCCGGGGACGAAAGTGCGATTGCGCCCGGTGATGCAGGATGTTGCGCACCGGGAGCAGGTCGAATATCTGCGACGGTTTTAATGGGGCGAGGGGGCTTGCCCCCGTTCGATTGCGCAGCAGTCGCAAAACCAGTGCATGCGGTATTTCTGACAGACCGCGGCGGCAGATTCCGGGGCTGCTGCGCAACCCAACGGGGGCAAGCCCCCTCGCCACAAGGTCCTCGCGCTACTTGGAAAGAAACCGCATCCCTTCTTCCAACCCGCGCAGGGTCAGCGGGTACATCTGGTCTTCAATCAAATCGCGCACGATGTTGGTCGACGAGGTGTAGCCCCAGGTGTCTTTCGGGTACGGGTTGATCCAGATGAGCTTTTTGTATTTCTCCATGAAACGCTGCATCCACAGGTAGCCCGGCTCTTCGTTCCAGTGCTCGACGCTGCCGCCGGCCTGGGTGATTTCGTAGGGCGCCATGGCGGCGTCGCCGATGAAGATCACCTTGTAGTCGGCGCCGTACTTGTGCAGCAAATCCTGGGTCGAGAAACGTTCGGAAGTGCGGCGCATGTTGTTCTTCCACACCGACTCGTAAACGAAGTTGTGGAAGTAGAAATACTCCAAATGCTTGAACTCGGTTTTGCACGCCGAGAACAATTCCTCGCAAATCTTCACGTGCGCGTCCATCGAACCGCCGATGTCGAACAGCAGCAACAACTTCACGGTGTTGCGTCGCTCCGGGCGCATCTGAATATTCAGCAACCCGGCATCGCGCGCGGTGTGGTCGATGGTGCCGTCGATGTCGAGTTCTTCCGCCGCGCCTTGGCGCGCGAACTTGCGCAGGCGGCGCAGTGCAACTTTGATATTGCGCGTGCCGAGTTCCACTGAGTCGTCGAGGTTTTTGTACTCGCGCTGATCCCAGACTTTCACCGCTTTGCCCTGACGCTTGCCGGCATCGCCGACGCGGATGCCTTCCGGGTTGAAGCCGCCCGAACCGAACGGGCTGGTGCCGCCGGTGCCGATCCACTTGTTGCCGCCAGCGTGGCGTTCTTTCTGTTCTTCGAGGCGTTTCTTGAACTCCTCGATCAACTTGTCGAGGCCGCCCAGGGACTGGATCTGCGCGCGTTCTTCGTCGGTCAGCGAACGCTCGAATTCCTTGCGCAACCAGTCTTCGGGAATCAACGCCTGAAGGTGATCGTCGAGTTTTTCCAGGCCGTTGAAATAGGCCCCGAAGGCTCGGTCGAACTTGTCGAAGTGCTTTTCGTCCTTCACCAGAATCGCCCGGGCCAAGTAATAAAACTCGTCCATGTCGGCGAACACCACGCGCTGTTTCAGCGCGTTGATCAGGTCCAGCAACTCGCGCACCGAGACCGGCACTTTCGCTGCGCGCATTTCATTGAACAGATTGAGCAGCATGGCGATGGCCTCCGCTTTTGTTAAAAAAAGCGAAACTCAGCGAGAGCCGCGACGGCTCATGAACGCCAGGCGCTCAAGCAGTTGCACGTCTTGCTCGTTCTTCACCAAAGCCCCGGCCAGCGGCGGAATGGCCTTGGTCGGATCGCGCTCACGCAGCACCGCTTCGCCGATGTTGTCGGCCATCAGCAGTTTCAACCAGTCGACCAGTTCCGAGGTCGATGGCTTCTTCTTCAGGCCCGGCACTTTGCGCACGTCGAAGAACACGTCCAGTGCTTCGCTGACCAGGTCTTTTTTGATGTCCGGATAATGCACGTCAACGATTCGCTGCATTGTCACGCGATCGGGGAACGCGATGTAGTGGAAGAAGCAGCGGCGCAGGAATGCGTCCGGCAGCTCTTTTTCGTTGTTGGAAGTAATGATGATGATCGGGCGCTTTTTGGCTTTGATCGTCTCGTCGATCTCGTAAACGTAGAACTCCATTTTGTCGAGTTCTTGCAGCAAGTCGTTGGGGAACTCGATGTCAGCCTTGTCGATTTCGTCGATCAGCAGAATCACCCGTTCTTCGGCCTCGAAGGCTTCCCAGAGCTTGCCTTTTTTCAGGTAATTGCGAACGTCGTGGACCTTTTCCGTGCCGAGTTGCGAGTCGCGCAAACGGCTGACCGCGTCGTACTCGTACAGGCCCTGATGCGCCTTGGTGGTCGATTTGATGTGCCAGGTGATCAACTTGGCGCCGAACGATTCGGCCAATTGCTCGGCGAGCATGGTCTTGCCGGTGCCGGGCTCACCCTTGACCAGCAGCGGCCGCTCCAGGGTAATTGCGGCGTTGACCGCCAGCTTCAGGTCATCGGTGGCGACGTAGGCCTGGGTGCCTTCGAACTTCATCTGCTAATCCTCGAACGGTAACGCCGACCTGAAACGGAGCAGGGCGGAACGCGATAAGTATGATGCCCCGACTATAACGCGCAGCCCGGTCGACTGTGAACGCAGACGGGTTATTCAGTCTCTGAATGGAGCGTCACATCTTGACTCAGTCTCGGCTCAAGGCCAGCATTCAGGTATCGCCGATTTGGCGATAGGGTATGCGGCATGTTCATGTTGAAGGCCGGAAACAATGCTACCCATGAAGCGACCAAGGTTGGCGGCCGTCAAGGCTTTGCCGGGGTTTAGCCTGCAGCTGACCTTTATTGACGGACAGCAACTGACGCTGAGCCTGAGCGGCGATTTGCAGACGTATCCGGGGCTGCGGCCTTTACTTGATAACCGTGTTTTCGAGGCGGCGGCTATCGGTGATGACGGCTGGACGGTGGAGTGGGCCGACGCGGATATCCAGATTGGCGCTGACTCTTTATACCTGGACGCGCTGGCGCAGAACTCAGCCGACGAAAACACAAGAATTTTCATCGACTGGCGCGCGCGTACCGGTCTGCCGTTGAACCAGGCCGCAGAGGCGCTGAGCGTCAGCGCCCGCAGTATCAGCCGTTACAGCAATGGGCGCGAAGCAGTACCGAGGGCATTGGCGCTGGCGTGTCTGGGCTGGGATTCGCTGCAGCAGAACCGGACATTGGCGGCGGCGGAGGAAACCGGTCGCTACGTGGTTACGCGCAAACCTTAATTCTGATCCGGCTTCGGCTGTTCATAGCGAGCATTGAATGCCTGGACAAAACCGTTACGCAAAATCTGCAAAAACGCCTGGAACGCGCTGATATTTTGCTGATGCACGTTGCCGCTGAGTTCGACGCGGGTGGCGAACTGGTTTTTGCGTTGGTTCTTCAGCACGGTTTCGCTGCCGCCGACGATGGCTTCCCACACGGATCGCAAAATGCCCTTGTTCTCGTTTTCGACGTCTTGCTGCCAATTGAACACTTCGACGTCGCGCAGCAGCGGTTTGATGTAGCCCTTGAGCTGAGCCTTGTTGGCTTCTGCCTCGATCACCACGTCGCCATGGCCGGCGTTGAAGTCGAACTTGCCATAGGCCGAGGCGAAGTCGTTCATGCGTTTAAGTTCGATGTCTTTGGCGCGCAAGCGAAACTCGAAGTCTTCGAAATTGCTCAGCGGGTCGAAGGTGGCGGTGGACTCCAGCGGCGCGTGGCCCAGCAGCAAGGCCTTGCCCTCGAAGCGAGCGTCACGTTTACCTTCGGTGTCGACCACGTTGGTCAGGTTGAACAGGCTGGCGTTGACCTGTGTGGCGTTCATGTTCACGGGCGGTTGCGAGTTGAAGTTGCGGAAGGTGATTTTGCCGTCGTTGATGCGCACTTCGTTGAGAGTGATCGGCAGCAACTTGCTCATCTGCTCGCGCCAGTCGGTGCCTCGACCGGTCTGGGAATTCTGCTTGTTGGCGCCACCGTCAACGAAGTTGATCTCAGGATTGATGAACTGCACTTCGGCGACCACGGCATGGTCGTACCACAGTGAATGCCAACTGACCGAGAGGTCGATCAGCGGTGCGTTGACGAACGGCACCGGGACTTTGCCGTCGACCTTGACGATTTTCAGGCCATTAATTCGATAGGCGCCGCGCCACAGAGCCAGGTCGACGTCAGTCACCTGGCCGCGGTAGTCGCCCATGTCGGCGAGTTTATCGTTGAGGTAATTACGCACCAGATAGGGCAGGGCGATATCCAGTGCGACCAACAGCACAATGACGCCGGCGAGGGTCCAAAGTGGCCAGCTGTATCGACGCTTCATAATGGCAATTCCTTGGCAATGTAAAGGCATTGACTGCTGTGGTTGCCGGACGTTCGCCTGAACTGGACGACCATCGGCAACAGGCATACCGTGGACAACTTCTTCAACGCTGTACAAGGACCCAGCCATGAGCCGTATTTTTGCTGACAACGCCCATTCCATCGGCAACACGCCGTTGGTACAGATCAATCGCATCGCGCCACGCGGCGTGACTATCCTGGCCAAGATCGAGGGGCGCAACCCCGGTTATTCGGTCAAGTGCCGGATCGGCGCGAACATGATCTGGGACGCCGAAAGCACCGGCAAACTCAAGCCGGGCATGACCATTGTCGAGCCGACTTCGGGCAATACCGGAATTGGCCTGGCATTCGTCGCCGCTGCCCGTGGTTACAAACTGATGTTGACCATGCCGGCGTCGATGAGCATCGAACGACGCAAAGTGCTGAAGGCTTTGGGCGCCGAACTGGTGCTGACCGAACCGGCCAAAGGCATGAAAGGCGCAATCGACAAGGCTGCGGAAATTCTCGCCAGCGACCCGGCCACTTACTTCATGCCGGCGCAGTTTGATAACCCGGCCAACCCGGCGATCCACGAGAAGACCACTGGCCCGGAAATCTGGAACGACACCGATGGCGCAGTCGATGTGCTGGTCGCCGGCGTCGGAACCGGTGGAACCATTACCGGTATTTCGCGGTATATCAAGAATACCCAAGGTAAACCGATTATCTCGGTGGCCGTGGAGCCGGTGTCGTCGCCGGTGATTTCGCAAGCGTTGGCCGGCCAAGAGATCAAGCCGAGCCCGCACAAGATTCAGGGCATTGGCGCCGGTTTTGTGCCGAAGAATCTGGATTTGTCGATGGTCGATCGGGTTGAAGTGGTGACCGACGATGAATCCAAAGCCATGGCTCTGCGCTTGATGCAGGAAGAAGGGATTTTGTGCGGCATCTCGTGCGGCGCGGCCATGGCGGTAGCGGTGCGTTTGGCCGAAACCCCGGAAATGCAGGGCAAGACCATCGTGGTGATCCTGCCGGATTCCGGCGAGCGTTACTTGTCGAGCATGCTGTTCAGCGACCTGTTTACCGAAGCCGAGAACCAGGCCTGATCGCCAGACCTGTTTCAACGCGGGGATAAAGAAGCTTTTGTGGCCCGCAAGCGTTTATGGCAAAGGAAGTTTTTGTGGCGAGGGGGCTTGCCCCCGTTGGGTCGCGCAGCGGCCCCTCTGTTGATCTGAAAAAACGGGATCGCTGCGCAATCCAACGGGGGCAAGCCCCCTCGCCACAGGTGATGTGTCTGGCTCACAACAGAGATGTTGCTGGTTAACCACAGAGCTGTGACTGGCTCACACAGAAATGTTGCTGGCTAACCACAGAAATGTAACTGGCTCACCACATAGATAGGACTGGCTCGCTACCAGGGATCCATTACCCAATCAAAACCAACCCTGACCCAAGTCAGCCGTCGTTCAGGGTCGTTATGGTAATAAGTGCTTTATTGCGCATCCTTTAACACTGTTTGTTCAATCAAGCGGGTTTTTCCCCGGTCCGGTAGTGGTTATCATGGCCGGCTGCCACGTCGGGTATAGGGCGTTGTGCACCAAAGCTTAAATCTCAAGGAGTCGTAGATGACCTTTTCCTTTGCCGCGAAGGCGTCGGTGTTGCTGCTGTTCCTCGGCAGTACCCTCTATGTGCATTTGCGCGGCAAGGCACGTTTGCCCGTCCTGCGTCAGTTCGTTAACCACTCGGCGTTGTTTGCGCCGTACAACGCGCTGATGTACCTGTTCTCCGGCGTGCCGTCCAAGCCGTATCTGGACCGCAGCAAGTTTCCGGAACTGGACGTGCTCAAGGACAACTGGGAAATCATCCGCGACGAAGCCATGCACCTGTTCGACGAGGGCTATATTCGCGCCGCCGAAAAGAACAACGATGCCGGTTTCGGCTCGTTCTTCAAAAAGGGCTGGAAGCGTTTTTACCTCAAGTGGTACGACAAACCGTTGCCATCCGCCGAAACCCTGTGCCCGAAAACCGTGGCGCTGGTTAGCAGCATTCCCAATGTCAAAGGCGCAATGTTCGCCCTGTTGCCTGGCGGCAGCCACCTTAACCCGCACCGCGACCCGTTCGCCGGTTCATTGCGTTATCACTTGGGGCTGTCGACGCCGAACTCCGACGATTGCCGAATTTTCGTCGACGGTCAGGTCTACGCCTGGCGCGATGGCGAAGACGTGATGTTCGACGAGACCTACGTGCATTGGGTCAAGAATGAGACCGAAAAAACTCGGGTGATTCTGTTCTGCGACATCGAGCGGCCGCTGAGCAACCGCTTCATGACGCGCATCAATCGCTGGGTCAGCGGCCTGCTGGGCCGCGCCACTGCACCGCAGAATCTCGACGATGAACACGTTGGCGGGATCAACCGCGCCTACGCCTGGAGCAAGAACTCCAGCGACAAATTCAGCGGCGTGGTCAAGCAATGGAAACGCCGCAATCCCAAGGCCTACCGCATCGCACGCCCGATCCTCGCGGTGGTGGTGCTGGCATTGTTGGCGTACTGGTTGTTCGGCTGAAACCGCCAGCGATAAAAAAACCGTTCCTTGTGAGCGGTTTTTTTATGCCTGGCGTTTGCGCAAAGCCCTGCCAAAAATGCCGCGCAAGCCGTTAAACTCCGTCGGCGGTACGGCCCTGTTCGACAGACTGTTCCCTGGGCTGGCTGCGCGCTCCCTGAATGAAATGAAGGGGCGGCACACCTGCCGTGTGCTGCCATAACCCCATGGAATAGGCGACTTTCAGTGACTCAATCCCTCAAGCCCGGCGAGAACACCACCCTCAGCATGCCCAAGGGGCAAGTCGTGGTCAGCCATGCGGCCGGCGACAATCTCGACGTTAACCTCACGGCGTTCCTCGTCACCGAAACCGGCAAGGTTGTCGACGACAGCGGCATGGTGTTTTTCAACGCGCCGGAACACGCCTCGGGCGCCGCCAGTTTCATTGCGCCGGTCAGCCAGAACGGTGCGGTTAGCCACCGCATCGGTTTTGATCTGTCGCGTCTGCCGGCGAACATCACCAAAATCGCCATCAGCCTGACCCAGGATGGCAGCGGCGGTGGCTTCGCGGCGGTCAAGGACCTGCGCGCGCAAGTGATCGTCGGCGACCAGACCCTCGAACTCGCACCGGGCACGTTCTCGCAAGAGACCGGTATCGTCGTGCTTGAACTCTACGTGCGCAACGGCCAGCTCAAGGCGCGTTCGGTCTGGCAGGGATTTGCCTCGGGCCTCGCCGGGCTCTGCGGCCTCTACGGCATCGAAGTCGCCGACGAAGCGCCCGC
>NZ_MKGS01000057.1:0-7883 GCF_002836905.1 Pseudomonas sp. 43NM1
GTATATCCAGCAAGACAAATTCCACGACCAGTTTGCGGCGGACGTCTCCAACGCGGACGCGCGCGTGATGGCGGCGACTCAACGTCCCGTCACTGTCGCCGCGCTAAATGAAGCATCGACCCAGCCGGCCTGGAAAACCATTCCTTCCTGGTTCGTCTATGGCACTGCCGACAAGAACATTCCGGCACAAGCCCAGGTATTCATGGCCGAGCGGGCACACGCCAGGCAAACCGTCGCAGTCAAAGACGCCTCGCACGTTGTGATGGTGTCCAACCCGAAAGTCGTCGCCAGCCTGATCGAAAAAGCAGCTAACGCCAAATGAAGCTAGTCGGCGAGCTCAGTACGGGATCGCCGAACGCTCAATGAACATCCGGCAACATTGCCGGATGTTCGCGCAGGCCCTCGACAATGTGGTCGACAAAACTGCGCACTCTCATTGAAGCTCTGCGCCCTTCTCGGTAAACGACATGAACTGGAACCGCTGGCAGTTCGAAAGGTTGCAACACCCTGCGCAACCGACCGCCATTTAAATAATCGTAGGCGGGATAACTGAGGCAGCGCGTAAGTCCCGCGCCATGAGCCGCCGCATCGATGGCAGATTGAACGGTGGTGCAACTAACGCGTGATCGGGCCTTAAGGGTGGATTGAAAGCCTTGGTTGGAAAAATCCCAGTTGATCTTCTCCCGATAAGCTTGAATGCCAATTAGCCGGTGACTTTTAAGATCCTCAGGCTCGGCGGGCACACCATGGCTTTCGAGATAGGCGGGGCTGCCGCATACGATCGTACGAACGTAGCCAACCGGCCTTGCTATCAACGAGGAACTGGGCAAATTTCCGACCAGCACGGCGACGTCAAGCCCCTCCTCGTTCATGTTCGGAAAACGATCATGATAATGGGCGAATACTCGGACCTCGGGATAAAACTCCATGTAGCTCGCAAGCAAAGGCGTCATTACATAGCGACTGAAAAGAAGTGGAAGCAAGACAGTCAGATTACCCTGAGCCTGAACATGCAGGCCTTTAGCTGAGGCTTCTGCATCTTCGATTTCTTTGAGGATGCGGGAGCAATCAGCCATGAATGCAGCACCCGACTCAGTCAGCGACACTCCACGAGTGCTCCGTTGCAATAACGGCACCCCGAGACGCCTCTCCAACCGAGCAATCGCGCGAACAACCGTCGGGCCAGAAACGTTAAGACGGCGCGCAGCTGCCGCTAGGCTTGGCCGCTCCGAGAGCGCTTCAAACATGAGCATTTCATGAAAGCGGTCCATCAGAGCGCACTTTTCATCGTAGGTCGAAGTGCCGTATCACGTCCCAGACGTTCCGTGAGGAAATCCACGAACGTACGTATCTTCGCTGGTACGCGATTACTCTTGAGGTAAACGACCTGGATGGGTAAAGCGGGCGGTTCAAAATCCTGGAGTACCACTTCCAGTTCACCGGCGGCTACTTGACTAGCCACTTGGTAGGACAATACACGTGTCACACCCCAGCCCAGACAAGCAATATTGATGGCAGCTTGATTTGCGGTAACGACTAGCTGCGGATCGAAACGAAAGCTTAGTGCATTTCCTTCATTCTCAAATTGCCAATCGCTCAACAAATGGCTTGCGGAAGACATAACGATTTTGGCGGAACCTAACTCGCCAGGATGGCGGGGCCTGCCGAATTCCTCGAAATACTTGGGGGCACCACAAATGACCTGGCGCACCTCGCCAACTTTAATACCGTGCTGATTATTCTCGTGCAAATGGCCAATACGGATCGCCACATCGATACCTTCATCCACCATGCTTGTCACGCGGTCAACCAGTAACGCGTTGAGATGTACGGAAGGAAATTGATCCAAGTACTCAGCCAGCAAAGGCGCGATGTACAACTCCCCGAAAAGCACGGGAGCTGTCACCGTCAGGTGCCCACATGGAACTGAGTAGCTGCCAGCAGCAGCTTCCTCCGCTTCATTGATCTCACCGAGTATTCGTCGGCAATCATCGAGATAACGTTGCCCAGCCTCAGTCAAGTGCAAGCTACGAGTTGTGCGTGAGAGCAACTGAGTGCCGATGCGTTCCTCCATGGCAGCAATGGCACGGGTAACGCTGGGGGGAGAAATATTCAAACGACGGGCGGCGGCGGCAAAACCTTCTTCTTCAGCCACCGTCATGAATATCTGCATTTCCTGAAAGCGATCCATAGGCGACTCTGCCGTGGTGTAGGGACAGCAAGATCTGATCGCGAAAGCGAGCAGACATGGATGCAAAAAAGTGTCGCCTAGAGCGACTAGTGCAAACCCTATCCAGATGACTAGTGCGACAGGCGAAAATTCGAAGAGATCGTAGTTGAATTAGCGAAGGCTACCCGGAATTTCCCCGGGTAGCTCCGGCCGCTGGATCAAACTTGTTGCAAACCCTTGGCGGTGCGCTGCATACCTACGAAATTTGGCAATGCCTCGATACTGCTAAGCCAGGCCCGAACGTTAGGATAGTCAGTCAGTGCAACATTGCCTTCTGGAGCATGGGAGACGTAGGTGTAGGCTGCTACATCGGCGACGGTCGGTTTGTCGCCAGCCAGGAATTTGCTTTTACCCAACTCTTGCTCCATCACCGTCAGCAGGGTGTGGGACTTGCTGATCGCATCCTCCGCGTTGTAACCGGCACCGAACACAGTGATCAGTCGAGCGGTAGCGGGGCCTGAGTTGATCTGCCCGGCGGCAACTGACAGCCAGCGTTGTACTTTTGCTTGCGCTAAAGGATCAGTGGGAAGCCACTCGCCGTTGCCGTATTTAGCAGCGAGATAGACCAGAATGGCGTTCGAGTCAGATAGAACGGTGCCGTTATCATCGATCACCGGTACTTGGCCAAAGCTATTGAGCGCCAGGAATTCGGGCGTTTTGTGCGCGCCCTTCATCAGATCCACAAATATCAATTCTGTTGGCTGGCCGAGCAGTGAGAGCATCAATTCGACACGATGCGCGTGGCCAGACAATGGGTGACGATAAAGTTTGATGGGTTGTTGGGACATGACGTACTCCGGTTTTTTCTGGATTCGACCCGGTGATCGTGTCGATGGAGTCATCTTGCTCTCCCCTACCAAACAGAGGAATTACCATTAATTGCAATCCAGCATTTCACTGGGCGTAATGGTCAGTACTCTATTCTCAGTCCACTGCCGCGGATCCAAGCATCAAGTTCATGAACGCGACCGACGCTGCACTGTGGTAGTTATTTTTTCGTCTTAGAATCGACACGCCACGTTGAGGCGCCTTGTCGACCAAGGCCAGTTTGTGCAGAGCGCGATCCTGCGTGGCTATGGGTTCAGGAAGAATGGTGGCGACCGCGGTGTTTCGGATGACTTCAAGCAACGTGTTTACGGAGTTGACCTGAATCGTCACCTTGGGCGTGATTTTCAGCCTGGTGAAGTACTCATCGATACAAATGCGCGTAGCGAAGTCAGGGGTCAGCAACGCAAAATCAAGTTCAGCTAACTGGTCCGTCGTGAGTGCTTCCTGGCAGTCATAGAGTGGGTGAGCGCGGCCAACCATCAGACCGAGTGTCTCGACAAACGCCGGGATTGATTCGATATCGGCGTTTCTCACTTGGTCAAATGCAACAGCTATGTCCAGCGAGTCATCGACCAATCCCGTTTCGATATCGCCCATCGATAGCTCAAAAATCTCCAAGCGAATGTTCGGGAATTGGGCGATGTAATCACGCACTAACGGACCTAAGACGTACGCCATAAAGGTTGGGGCCATGGCCAGCCTTAACGTGCCACGGGACAAGTCTTTCACGTCGTGCAATGCCCGTTTGCCCGCCGCCAGCTCCACCAGTACGCGCCGGGCGCATTCGATGTAGGCAAGTCCAGCATCTGTGGGTCTGACAGTCCGCGATGTTCGGTCAAAAAGGCTGACGCCAAGCGTTTCTTCCAGCTGCCGTATCTGCTGCGACAATGTCGGCTGAGACACATGCAGAACTTCCGCGGCTCGGGTGAAGCCACCGTGGTCAGCTACTGCCAACAAATACCGCAAGTGTCTTAGAAGCATTGGATCACCGAAAGATTGGGTTCGTGATGCATTGTATCTCTGACCGTTGCCCAGCGATTGGCCGAGCAGTTATCAGCTTATTATTCTCAACCTCGCCTCCCAAAATGCAATGGGCCTTCCGTGAGCACCGCTGGCGCAAAGATGCCCAGCTCTGCGTCGGGATTAAAGTGCGTGCGCCCTAATGATTCTTTCACTAGGTGAAATACCGCATTGCCATTGTTAGCCATTCCGCTGATTCAGCGGTTTATCGACTATCAGTTATCGAGTATCAGAAGCAGCGCAAAACAACATCAACACGCAGACTAAATTCTTCCGCAGATTAGCTCTGCACCCACTGGAGTACCGGTGATGCCCTTACTTAAATACCTCTGCTTTCTCGTGTTGACGATGCTTTTGGGCTTCGGACACGCCCAAGCGGAAACGCCAAAAATGCAGTACCGCCAAGTGACGGTCGATGGAGTAAATATTGCCTATCGAGAAATTGGCGATCCCAGCGCCCCCTCCGTATTACTCCTTCATGGAGTGCCTAGCTCGTCTCGTATGTACGACGATCTCATGAAGCAATTGGGTAACCGTTTCCACCTCATTGCTCCGGACTACCCAGGCTTCGGTAACAGCGATGCGCCCCCACCAGACAAGTTCGTCTACACATTTGATCACCTTGCCAAGGTAATGGAGCACTTCACGGACGCTGTCGGGCTCAAACGATACAGCTTGTTTATGCAGGACTACGGCGCTCCCGTCGGTATGCGATTAGCCATCGCAAGGCCTGAAGCCGTCACCTCAATGGTGTTCCAAAATGGCAATGTCTATGCAGAAGGTTTGGGCAAGATGTGGGACAGCCGCGAAGCTTACTGGGCCGATCGCAATGCCTATGAGGCCAAGTTCGAGGCTGCTCATTTATCCTTGGATGTAACTCGACAGCGGCATGTTGGCAGCGACCCGGACGTCACAGCGTACAACCCCGATTTATGGCAGGACGAAGTGGCATTCCTCAACCGTCCCGGTGAAGGCGCCATTCAAATGGCGCTGATCTATGACTATCGCACTAATATCGATGCCTACCCGGCGTGGCAGAAATGGCTGCGTGAACATCAGCTACCCACATTGGTTATCTGGGGCAAGCATGATTTGGCCTTTACCGTTGCAGGCGCTGAAGCTTTTCGCCGGGACTTGCCCAATGCAGAGATTGCGATTCTCGACGGCGGACATTTCGTTATGGACACCCGGCTGGAAGACGTTGCGAACCTCACTCGAAAATTCCTGATCAAGCAAAAATGAAAAAAGCGCACTCTGACCTGATCAGAGTGCGCTATTAGTTCCTGCTCGACCCTATCGATTAAACGTTAAATCGATCTGCGTCATACGACTGCGGGTGGTAAAGACTCCATCGTCTTCCGTCACTTGCTACTCACCGCCGTCCGGAGGGTCACGAACTCTTCTGCGGAGGTCGGATGAACGCCGATAGTGTCATCGAAAAGTCGTTTCGTGGCACCCGCCTTAAGAGCAATCGCTAAGCCTTGAATGATGTCCCCCGCGTCCGGACCGACCATGTGGCATCCCAACACTCGATCAGATTCTGCGTCCACTACCAGCTTCATCAGCGTCTGTTCTGACGACTCGGTGAGCGTCAATTTCATCGGGCGGAACCTGCTCTCGAACACCACTACTTTGTGGCCCTGCTCAACGGCTTGCTGTTCGGTAAGCCCCACCGTGCCTATGTTCGGCTGACTGAACACAGCGGTCGGAATGTGCCGATAATCGACCGGCCGATACTGCTCAGGGTTGAACAACCGCCGAGCAACTGCCATGCCCTCTGCTGTCGCAACGGGCGTCAACTGGACACCGCCAATGACATCACCCAGAGCCAATATGGAAGGCTCGCGAGTTTCAAAGTGCTCATTCACGTCAATATAGCCAGCCTCGGTGAGTTCGACGCGGGTGTTTTCCAGCCCAAGATTATCGAGCATAGGCCTTCGACCAGTGGCGTAGAAAATGCTGTCAGTTTCCAGCTGCGTTCCATCCTGAAGCGTCGCTAGCAAACTTCCGTCTGGCTGTTTATCAATTCGGACAATGTCAGTGTTGAAATCAACTCGCAACCCGCGCTTGGTCAACTCCTCTGCCAGATGAATACGCACTGACTGATCGAATCCTCGCAAAAACAGATCGCCTCGATACAGCAGCCGAGTATCAGCGCCTAGCCCGTTGAAAATACCGGCGAATTCCACGGCAATGTAACCACCGCCGACCACCAGGATTCGCTTGGGCAACGCTTCCAGGAAGAATGCTTCGTTCGAAGTGATCGCATACTCTTTTCCCGGAATGTCCGGAATCTGCGGCCATCCGCCAGTCGCAATCAAAATCCGCTCAGCGCTGAAACGCTGGCCGTTTATATCGACATGGTTCGCATCTGCTAATCGCGCATGGCCTTCTAGCAGCGTGACGCCGCTATCAATCAAAAGCTTACGGTAGATGCCATTAAGACGAGCGATCTCACGGTTCTTGTTCGCAATAAGCGATGGCCAGTCGAAATTCGCTTTGCCCGCTGTCCAGCCGAAGCTTTCGGCCTGTTCGAAGTCGTCAGCAAAATGAGCACCGTAAACCAGCAACTTTTTTGGAACACAGCCGACATTCACACACGTGCCGCCTAAGTATCGACTTTCGGCAACCGCTACTTTTGCACCAAAACCCGCTGCAAACCTTGCAGCACGCACTCCACCCGAACCGGCACCAATGACGAATAAATCGAAGTCGTAGCTCATTTCAGTTCTCTGTAGGGAATGCACAGCGCCCGGCTGTCCAATTTCATTTGAGGAATAACGACCGGAACTTCAGCGAATGCATCAGTGCGGCACGAAGCCGCGAAAACAAACCTTCGCCTGATTGCGGTTGGCACCTATCAGTCATGCCTAATCCGCTGGTTTCACTTGCCAAAGCGCCCATGAACTGGGGAAGCAAAAAGCCCGCTTCGTGCTCACAATGAAGCACGATTGAAGTATCAGGATTGGAATCGCCAGAGCAGGATTGAGTAGTGCCAAACATTGGAATCTCCCAACGATGAAAACGCTGCGACAACTCCAGTGGTTGATCGCTTCTGAGATCAGTTTCACTAACAAATGGGGTTTAGAGAACGGGCAGAGATGTCATGGGTTAATTGTGCAGGATGAAACAATGTGGGTAGAGCCTTCTGAATAGGTAGTCAATCTCTCGGGAAGGATCTAGTGCAACACGCAGCCGGGGGATCTCTTCCGAATTTGCTGCGAAAAATCGCGGCCATTTCAAAAACTGGAACAGTAGATTGTCTTTTTTGGTCGTTCTCCTGCATTTGCTTAGGGCAGAGCATGTGACACGCACTGCATTGATTTGCAACCGGCCGCAGAGTCATCAGCCTGATGACGATTGTTTGTTTTCACGATGCAAAGAAGGTTTTGCATCGTTGCACAGACTTACTACGTGCTCACCCGAGAGGGAAGGCTAGTTCTGTACCCGGCACAAATTGGTGGAGTTGCGTCAATCTCTTCACATACAGGAACACTAGATGAACAAGTTATTCTCAGGTCTGGCCCTCGCAGCCGCGATGATTACAGCCACCGCCGCGCTGGCAGCGCCGGTCAAACCGACTGTGGTACTCGTACACGGCGCTTTCGCCGATTCGAGCAGTTGGAATGGCGTCGTCAAAATTCTGGAAAAAGATGGCTATCCAGTGATCGCAGCTTCGAACCCGCTGCGCTCACTCAAAGGTGACGCGCAGTCGGTCGCCGACGTGCTCGCCAGCATCAAAACGCCAGTCGTGCTGGTCGGACATTCCTATGGAGGCCCGGTCATCAGCGAAGCGGCTTACGGC
>NZ_MKGS01000058.1:0-85676 GCF_002836905.1 Pseudomonas sp. 43NM1
GGGATGGGGTTGCTTGCGAGGGGGTGTATCAGTTGGGTTCGGTGTTGGCTGATAGATTGCTTTCGCGAGCAAGCTTTGCTCCCACAGATGTCGCCCCACCCCTATTGAGTATTTAGCCCCGAGTTTTCGGGGCTTTTTGCGTTGGGCTCAGAGGACGTGTTGGGAGATGAGTTTGGAGATGGCGACCGTTGATGTTCTGCCGGTGAATTCGAATTTCACTTTGCCCAGCGACGAGAAGTAGATCTCCAGTTCCGAATCCAGATCGAAGGTGCCGGAGGTTTCCACCGAGTACGCGACGATGTTTTTGTATGGCAGCGAGGTGAAGTCTTTTTTGCTGCCGGTGATGCCCTGCACGTTGACGGCGATGATGCGTTTGTTGGTGAACACGACGCCGTCGCGCATGGACTTGTAAGAGTCGATGACGTGTTCGCCGTCGAGCAAAAGGTCGGACACGCGTTCGGCGTATTCCTCGTTTTGCTTGAGTTTGAAGAATCCCTTGTTGTTGAAATCAATCATGTGCCGCTCCTGTTGTTGAAGTGCTGTGCTGGCTATTCAATCTGAATCGGTCCTTTGGTGCCGGCATCGCTGTCCATCCAGTAATCCTGGTTTTGCAGGCGCCGGTCGCCCTGGAGGGTGAAGAGGAATTTGCCGTGGCGGAACTGCAACGTGCCGTCGGTGCGCTTGGCGTTGACGCGTTCGCCGTTGACCCAAACCTGTTCCTTGGCATCGATGCGAATCGTCGCGACGGTTTTGCCCGCCTCACTTTTGGCCACCCACTGCCCGGCGTAAGGCGTTGGCGTGGTTGCGGTGTCTGCGGCGGGGTCGGTGGCGGATTCCAGGGCGGGATTGGTGAAACCCGCCTTGGCGTTTTCCGCTTTGCTTTTGTGGATATCGCAGCCCTGCGCTTCGCTGACTTGCGTGCAGCCGGATTGCTCCAGTTGCTTGCGGTATTTGTCGTTGATGGCGTAGGCCGGGGCTTCCGCGGCGATCAGGATGACCAGCGCCGGCAGGATGGCTTTGTTCATGTGGGTTCCTCTGCGATCTCGTCGGGTTGCATCGTACGTTGACTATAGACAGCGGGTGCGCCGCGCTTGTGCCACAAAACATTTCCGACAACCCACGGCTTTGCCAGCTCTCTTCTAGACTTAACGCGTGGTCGTGGAAAGAACCGAGCACGTCGCTTTTGTGCAGTTGAATTGAAAGCGCCGTGGCAAGCTGCGATTTATGCCCTGAAGAGGTGCGGCGAAGACCGTACCGGGCCCAACAAGATGCCCGCTCAGGGTGCCTGGCCAACGGCCTGAAAATGCCACGAAACCGTGACGTGGTGTGAATGCCGCAGCCGACACTTTCGGACAACCGACGACCTTCTGGTATGTCCGTGACCGTGAGGAATGCTGTATGCCTGATGAGATGTTGAACCTGCCGATGGTCAACAACCTGCTGGAGCGCCACAAAGGCTCCCCCGGCGCGCTATTGCCGATCCTTCATGAGATTCAACAAGGCATCGGCTACATCCCCGATGCCGCGATCCCCGAAATTGCCCACGCGCTGAACCAGAGTCAGGCCGAGATTCGCGGCGTGATCAGCTTTTACCATGACTTTCGCACCGCGCCGCCAGCCCGGCACATTCTGCGTTTGTGCCGCGCCGAATCGTGCAAAAGTCGCGGCGCCGAGCAACTTGCCGCGCAGTTGCGCGAACGTCTGCAACTGGACGATCACGGCAGCAGCGCCGACGGCAGCATCAGTTTGCGTCCGGTCTATTGCCTCGGCGCGTGTGCCTGTTCGCCGGCGCTGGAGCTCGATGGTCAGGTGCACGCGCGGCTGAATGCCGAGCGCCTCGATGCGCTGCTCGACACCTGCCGGAAGGACGTATGAACCTCTACTTGCCGAGTGATTCGCTGGCCCGCGCGGTGGGCGCCGATGCCGTGGCGTCGGCGCTGGCCAATCAGCCTGGGGATAACCCTCTGCAACGCACCAGCTCCCGTGGACTGTATTGGCTGGAGCCGCTGCTGGAAGTGGACACGGCGCAAGGCCGGATGGGTTTTGGTCCGCTGAGCGCTGCCGACGTGCCTTCCGTGCTCGCTGCGCTGAACGGCAACCCCGCCGCGCATCCACTGGCGTTGGGTCTGGTCGAAGAGCTGCCTTATCTGAAGTCGCAACAACGCCTGTTGTTCGCCCGCGCCGGAATCACCCGGCCGCTGTCGCTGGATGATTACCGCGAGCACGATGGTTTCCAAGGCTTGAAAAGAGCCGTCGCCATCGGTGGCGAACTCACCGCGACCGAGGTTTTCGACTCAGGCCTGCGTGGCCGTGGCGGCGCGGCATTCCCCGCCGGGATCAAATGGCGCACGGTGCGCGCGACCGAAGCGGCGCAGAAATACATTGTGTGCAACGCCGACGAAGGCGATTCCGGCACCTTCGCCGACCGCATGTTAATGGAGGGCGACCCGTTTCTGCTGATCGAAGGCATGGCGATTGCCGGCATCACCGTCGGCGCCAGCTACGGCTACATCTATGTGCGTTCGGAATATCCCCAAGCCGTCGCGACGTTGCGCGAAGCGTTGGAGATCGCCCGGGCCAACGGTTACCTCGGCGCCAATGTTGGTGGCAGCGGTCAGGCGTTTGATATGGAAGTGCGCGTCGGCGCCGGCGCTTACATCTGCGGTGAAGAAACCGCGCTGCTCGACTCACTTGAAGGCAAGCGCGGCGTGGTCCGCGCCAAGCCACCGATCCCGGCGTTGAAGGGTTTGTTCGGTTTGCCGACGCTGGTGCACAACGTGCTGACCCTGGCCTCGGTGCCGCTGATTCTGGCCAAAGGCGCGCAGTTTTATCGCGATTACGGCATGGGCCGTTCGCTGGGGACGATGCCTTTTCAACTGGCCGGCAACATCCGCCACGGCGGTCTGGTGGAACGGGCGTTTGGCCTGACCTTGCGCGAATTGGTCGACGATTACGGCGGCGGCACCGCCAGTGGCCGACCGCTGAAAGCCGCGCAGGTCGGCGGACCGCTCGGCGCGTGGGTGCCGCCGGCGCAATTCGACACGCCGCTGGACTACGAAGCGTTCGCCGGCATCGGCGCGATGCTCGGCCACGGTGGCGTGGTGGTCGCGGACGACACGCTGGACATGGCGCACATGGCGCGCTTCGCCCTGCAGTTCTGCGCCGAGGAATCGTGTGGCAAATGCACGCCGTGCCGCATCGGTTCGACCCGCGGCGTCGAGGTCATCGACCGCTTGCTCGCCGCGCCGGACCAGAGCGCTCGCGATACGCAGGCGCTGATCCTCAAGGACCTGTGCGACACCATGCAATACGGTTCGTTGTGTGCGTTGGGCGGCATGGCCCCGTTCCCGGTGGTCAGCGCCCTCAAGTACTTCCCCGCCGACTTCGGTCTGCAGCCCTCGGAGGCCGACCAATGATCACCCTCTTCGACCCGAAAACCGACATTGACCTCGGCACGCCCGCGCGCGATAGCCAGGTGCAAGTCACGCTGAACATCGATGGGCGCAGCATCAGCGTGCCCGAAGGCACTTCGGTGATGCGTGCTGCGGCGTTGCTCGGCACGACCATTCCAAAACTCTGCGCCACCGACAGCCTCGAAGCCTTCGGCTCGTGCCGCATGTGCCTGGTGGAAATCGACGGCATGCGCGGTTATCCGGCGTCCTGCACCACGCCGGTCAGCGAAGGCATGAGCGTGCACACGCAGACGCCAAAACTGGCGACGCTGCGGCGCAACGTCATGGAGTTGTACATCTCCGATCACCCGCTGGACTGCTTGACCTGCTCGGCCAATGGCAACTGCGAGTTACAAACCGTCGCCGGGCAAGTCGGCCTGCGCGAAGTGCGTTACGGCTACGAGGGCGACAACCATCTGGCCGACGTCAAGGACACGTCCAACCCGTATTTCGACTACGACCCGAGCAAATGCATCGTCTGCAACCGCTGCGTGCGCGCCTGCGAAGAAACCCAAGGCACGTTCGCCCTGACCATCACAGGACGCGGTTTTGAATCGCGGGTCGCAGCGGCCGGTGGCGACAACTTCCTCGACTCCGAATGCGTGTCCTGCGGCGCTTGCGTGCAAGCCTGCCCGACCGCGACGCTGATGGAAAAAAGCGTGGTCGAACTCGGCCAACCCGAACACAGCGTGATCACCACGTGCGCCTATTGCGGCGTCGGCTGCTCGTTCCGCGCCGAGATGAAGGGCGACCAACTGGTGCGCATGGTTCCGGACAAAAACGGCCAGGCCAACCACGGCCATTCCTGCGTCAAGGGCCGGTTCGCCTGGGGTTACGCGACGCACCCGGATCGCATCACCAAACCGATGATCCGCCAGCACATCAGCGACCCGTGGCAGGAAGTCAGCTGGGACGAAGCGGTGACCTACGCCGCCAGCGAATTCCGCCGGTTGCAGCAAACCTACGGCCGCGACTCGATTGGCGGCATCACTTCCAGCCGTTGCACTAACGAAGAAACCTATCTGGTGCAAAAACTGGTGCGCGCCGCGTTCGGCAATAACAACGTCGACACCTGCGCGCGGGTTTGCCACTCGCCGACCGGTTATGGCTTGAAACAAACCTTGGGCGAGTCCGCCGGCACGCAGAGTTTCGATTCGGTGATGAAGGCCGATGTGATCCTGGTGATGGGCGCCAACCCGAGCGACGCGCATCCGGTATTCGCTTCGCAACTCAAACGCCGTTTGCGTGAAGGCGCGCGGCTGATTGTCATCGACCCAAGGCGCATTGATCTGGTGGATTCGGTGCACGCGCGCGCCGAGCTGCACCTGGCCCTGCGCCCCGGCACCAACGTCGCCATGCTCAACGCTTTGGCGCACGTCATCGTCACCGAAGGTTTGCTCGATCAGGCGTTTATCGACGCCCGTTGCGAGGGCAGCGATTTCGCCCGTTGGAGCGAACAAGTCAGCCGCGCCGATAATTCGCCGGAAGTGCTCGGCGAGATCTGCGGCGTCGCCCCAGCCGACATCCGCGCCGCCGCCCGCCTGTACGCGAGCGCCGGTAATGCGGCGATCTATTACGGCTTGGGCGTGACTGAACACAGTCAGGGCAGCACGGCGGTGATGGGCATCGCCAACCTCGCGATGGCCACCGGCAACATTGGTCGCGAAGGCGTCGGCGTCAATCCGTTGCGTGGGCAAAACAACGTTCAGGGCTCGTGCGACATGGGCTCGTTCCCGCACGAGTTGCCCGGCTACCGGCACATTTCCAATGAGGTAGTGCGCACGCAATTCGAACAAGCGTGGAACGTGACGCTGCAACCCGATCCGGGTCTGCGCATTCCGAACATGTTCGAAGCGGCGTTGGGCGGCAGTTTCAAGGGTTTGTATTGCCAGGGCGAAGACATTGCCCAGAGCGACCCGAATACCCAACACGTGACGGCGGCGCTGTCGGCCATGGAATGCGTGGTGGTGCAGGATATTTTCCTCAACGAAACCGCGAAGTTCGCCCATGTGTTTCTGCCGGGCAGCTCGTTTCTGGAAAAAGACGGCACGTTCACCAACGCCGAACGGCGGATCTCGCGGGTGCGCAAGGTCATGGAGCCGCTGGGCGGCAAGGCTGACTGGGAAGGCACGGTGGCGCTGGCCAACGCGCTGGGTTACCCGA
This sequence comes from Pseudomonas sp. 43NM1, assembly GCF_002836905.1. Classification (NCBI taxonomy): domain Bacteria; kingdom Pseudomonadati; phylum Pseudomonadota; class Gammaproteobacteria; order Pseudomonadales; family Pseudomonadaceae; genus Pseudomonas; species Pseudomonas sp. 43NM1. Next base: position 5,616 of record NZ_MKGS01000058.1, read on the forward strand.
TGAACTACCAGCATCCGTCGCAAATCATGGATGAAATCGCCAGCCTGACGCCGACCTTCACCAACGTCAGCTACGCCGAACTCGACCGCCACGGCAGTCTGCAATGGCCGTGCAACGCGGCGGCACCGGACGGCACGCCGACCATGCACATCGAGCAGTTCGTGCGTGGCAAGGGGCGCTTCATGCTCACCGGTTATGTGCCGACCGAGGAGAAGGTCAACAACCGTTATCCGCTGCTGCTGACCACCGGACGGATCCTCAGTCAGTACAACGTCGGCGCGCAAACCCGGCGCACCGAGAACGTCGCATGGCACGACGAGGACCGCCTGGAAATCCACCCGACCGACGCCGAGAGCCGTGGCATCAACGAAGGCGATTGGGTCGGCATCGGCAGCCGCGCCGGGCAAACGGTGTTGCGCGCGCGAGTCACCGAGCGGGTAGCGCCGGGCGTGGTGTACACGACGTTCCACTTCCCGGAATCGGGGGCCAACGTGATCACCACCGACAATTCGGATTGGGCGACGAACTGCCCGGAATACAAGGTCACGGCCGTGGAAGTGAGCCGCGTCTACCACCCTTCCGAGTGGCAAAAACGCTATCAGGCGTTCAGCGACAATCAGCAACGCCTGCTCGATGAACGCCGCCAGGCCCGTGGCGCGAAAGCGGAGGTGCGCCGATGAGCACGGACAATTTGATCAAGATGGTCAACCAGATCGCCCAGTATTTTGCCGGTCAGCCGGATCACGCTGAAGCCGTGCTCGGCGTACGCAATCACCTGCAGATGTTCTGGACCCCCGGCATGCGCAAGGAGTTGCTGGCCTGGCAGACCGAACATCACGGCGAAAATCTGCACCCACTGGCGCAGGAAGCGGTCAGTGGGGCGGGCTGGGAGGCTTAGCTTTTTGCGTGGAATCAGCCCCGAATGTTTCGGGGCTTTTTTATAGCTGCAGCTTTTCTGACTAGAGCTCGACCCGGTGATAAACGCCGTCGGCGCCGACGTTGTGGCCAAAACCGCACCATTCGCCGGCCGTGCGTTTGACCGTGAGCTGCTCCTTCTGGATGTCGAAATCGTAAGCGCAGTCGCCATCGTCGTCGGCGCTCATGGCGTAATGCGCCTTGCCGTTATTGATCTCGACCAGTGCCGAGAACTCGCCAATGTTTGGCCCGGAATACATGGCCATCAGGCCGGCGTAATAACCCTGGAAGTCGATCTTGTAACGCTTGCCTTGTGGCTCGATGGTCATGCTGTTCCACAACGAAGCGCCTGCGTATTGCCAATACTGGCCTTCGGTTTTCGTCGGCAACTTGGCCAGCGCCTTGTTCACCTCGGCGCTGATTTTGCCGAGGTTGAAGATCGACTTTTTATCGTCGGGCAAGATGCTCAGCCATGCCCGCGCCTTGAGGTAGTTGCCCTCGTGGATGTAGGTCAGTGCGACGTTGTTATAGGCCATCGCAATCTTGTCTTCGTCGAGCTGACAACTCTCGGACCAGCCGACCTGCTGCTCGTACTGCGCCCGCGCCTTGGCGTATTGCTTGAGTTTGTAGAACTTGCCGCCCTCGGCGGAATACTCGCTGATCTTCTGGCAATTGTCGGCCACCTCTTCCTCGGTCACTTCTGCGTGAGCAACTAATGGCGTGAGCAGAAGCAGGAAGATCGCTTCGATTGTTATCAAGCGACGCAATGAAGGATAGAAGCGCTGAATGTTCATATAACTGTTCCCTGTTTGAACGGCGATTGGCCAAGCGGTGCGCAGATTAGCGTGGCCGCGCGGGCGAAACAATCAGCGCCGCTGATCCATTTGCTCCGGGCAAATGACGTGTCGCTCGCGCATAATCGGCTGCACTTTCATTCAATCGACACCACTTCCAATCACAGCCGCTTGCACAGCGCAGCCATTACAGGGACGGAACATGCAAATCAGCCAAGGACAACGCCTGCCTTTGTCCAGCCTCATGTCAGGCTCGCAACTTATCCTCTCGATCAACGTTCAGTCGCCGCATGTACTCGACTTTGTGTGCTTCGGCATCGATGCCCAAGGCAAGCTCTCGGATGATCGTTACATGGTGTTTTTCAACCAACCGACGACGCCGTGCAACAGTGTGAGCATGGCCAATGGCGGCGATTTCACGCTGGACTTGGCCAAGTTGCCGGCAAGTATTGATCGGCTGGTTTTCACTACTTCAATTGATGGCGCTGGCGCGATGCGCGACATTCAGGCCAGCAGTTTCAGCATCAAGAGCCTGTCGGGCGAAGTGTTGGCGCAATGTCCGTTCTCGGGCGCGACCTTCGCCGACGAGAAAGCCATCATGGTCGTCGAGTTGTACCGCAAGTCGGGCGAATGGCGTTTGGCGTCCAACCTGCAAGGCTTCAACGCAGGCCTTGAAGCGTTGGTGAAACACTTCGGCGGTGATGTAGCGGACGAACCGGCCGCGCCAACGCCAACGCCAACGCCGGCTCCCGCTGCGGTTACCAGCAGCGTTTCGCTTGAGAAGAAGATTGGCAGCGCCGCGCCGCATTTGATCAGCCTGGCGAAGAAAGCGCAGATCAGCCTCGAAAAAGCCAAGCTCACCGACGTGAAAGCACGGGTTGGCCTGGTGCTCGATGCGTCTGGCTCGATGAACCATCAATACACTTCTGGTCGGGTTCAAGAAGTGGTCAATCGCCTATTGCCGCTGGCGTTGCACTTCGACGATGACGGCACCCTCGATTGCTGGGCCTTCGGCGCCGAAACATTGCAGCTGTCCGCCGTGACCCTGGCCAACCACAAAGACTTCATCAACACCGATAGCAGCGGCTGGAAAGACTGGAAAATCGGCGCGCGTTACAACGAAGAACCGAAGGCGATCAAGAAGGTGATCGACTTCTACAAGAATTCCCGCGACACCACGCCGGTGTACATCCTGTTTATCAGCGATGGCGGCGTGTCCGCGAGTGGCGCGATCAAGAAACTGATGATCGAAGCCGCCAAACTGCCGATCTTCTGGCAATTCGTCGGCATCGGCGGACACAACTACGGGATCCTGGAAAAGCTCGACACCATGACCGGCCGGGTTGTGGATAACTGCGGGTTCTTCGCCCTCGATGACTTGCACGACATCAGCGAAGAGCAGCTGTACGACAAGCTGATGGAAGAATTCCCGCAGTGGCTGAAGGATGCGAAGGTCAAAGGGATCATTCTCTGACGCCGCGACCTCCAGCGCCGAGGCAAAAAAAAGCCCCGCTCGAAAGCGGGGCTCTTTGCCACCCGTGAGGGTTAGCCGATGCTCACACCGTGGGCTTCAGCCAGAGGCTTCAGGCCGCCAGCGAAACCTTGGCCGATTGCCTTGAACTTGAACTCTTCACCGCTGCGATACAGCTCGCCAAAGATCATCGCAGTTTCGGTCGAAGCGTCTTCGCTCAGGTCGAAACGTGCCAGTTCTTTGCCGTCAGCCTTGTTCATAACGCGGATGTAGCCGTTGGAAACCTGGCCGAAGTTCTGCTTGCGTGCATCGGAATCGTGGATGGTGACAGCGAACACCAACTTCTTCACCAGCGGCGCCAGGGAAGTCAGTTTAACGGTCACTTGTTCGTCGTCGCCTTCGCCGGCACCGGAGCGGTTGTCGCCCATGTGTTCAACGGAGCCGTCAGCGGACTTTTTGTTGTTGTAGAAAATGAAGCTGTTGTCGTCGAGCACTTTGCCGTTTTCGCCAACGATGAAAATCGATGCGTCGAGGTCGAACTCGGTGCCGTCAGTTACACGTGGATCCCAACCCAGACCGACGATGACTTCGGCCAGGCCTGGCGCTTCTTTGGACAGGGAGACGTTGCCGCCTTTGGAAAGACTTACAGCCATTTTCAGATTCCTTATTCAGTAAACCGTGGGTTAGAAGTTCATACCGTAGGAGTTGGCGAGGGCTTTCAAGCCACCCGCATAGCCCGAACCAACAGCGCGGAATTTCCACTCGCCATTGTTGCGATACAGCTCGGCGAAGATCATTGCAGTTTCGGTCGAAGCGTCTTCTGCCAAGTCGTAACGCACGATTTCGGCGTTGGTGACTTCATTGACAACACGAATGAAGGAACCGCCAACCTGGCCGAAATTTTGTTTGCGTGCATCAGCGTCGTGGATGGTAACGGTGAACACGACTTTGTCGATGTCGGCCGGAACGCGGCTCAGATCGATTTTCAGCACTTCGTCATCGCCATCGCCAGCACCGGTGCGGTTGTCACCGGTGTGCTCGATGGAGCCGTCAGCGCTTTTGAGCTGGTTGTAGAAGATGAAGTCGGCGTCGCTACGCACTTTGCCGTTGGCACCCAGCAGGAACGCGCTTGCGTCCAGGTCAAACTCCGTGCCGTCGGTTGCGCGAGGGTCCCAACCCAAGCCGACCAGAATCTTGGTCAGCGTAGGATCGGTCTTCGATAGGGACAGGTTGCCGCCTTTTTGAAGAGTCAGTGCCATGAGTACAACTCCTTTTGGTTAATGCGTTTTCAATTACTGGTTATCGGCCTGCGTCACTTCCTTTTCCGGGAAGATCACGCTAGCGAGAATGCCGATGGCCAGTACCACAACAACGATGATCAGACTGGTGTTCGGATCGATGTTGTAGCCGTGGTGGAAGATGTGGTCGGTTGCGTTCAAGCCGAGTTTTACGGCGATGAAGAACAGCAGCGCGATAACAGCCTTTTCCAGGTGCACAAGGTAACGTTTCAGCGCTTCGAGCACAAAGTACATGGTCCGCAGGCCAAGAATCGCGAAGAGCATGGCCGAGAACACGATCAACGGCTCGCGGCTGACGGCGATAACGGCCGGCACGGAGTCGAAGGCGAACAGCACGTCGGACACTTCCATGACCACCAGGCACAGGAACAATGGCGTCGCGAACAGACCACCTTTGGCCGCCAGGGACATGCCCTGGTTTTCCGGTTTACTCAGTTCGCCTTCCAGGGTCTTGCGGCGCACGAAGAACGAATGGCCGTGCAGTTTCGGCCACACCGGGAACAACTTCTTGGCGAAGCGGTAAGCCATGTGCGTCGAGTAATCCTCTTCCTCTTCGTCGTCACCGCCACCTTTGAGCATCATGACCGCTGTCCACGCCACGATCAGGGCGAAGACCACTTCGACCCACGGGCCGAGCGCCAGCAAACCGGTACCGATAGCCACGAAGATCAGGCGGAATACGATTGCGCCGATGATGCCCCAGTACAGTACGCGGTGGCGCAGGCCGTTGGGGATTTTGAACCAGGCGAAAATCGCCATGAACACGAACAGGTTGTCCACGCTCAAGACTTTTTCCAGCGCATAACCGGTGATGAACAGAGTGGCGACGTCCGGACCGTGTTCGTAGTACAGGAAACCTGCAAAGCCGAACGAGATCAGAATCCAGAAGATCGACCACGCCGACGCTTTGGCGAGGCTGATCGGCTGGTCACCGCGGTGGGTGAACATGTCGAGGATCATCGCGCCGAGCGCCAGCGCCACGAATACAGCGATGGTCAGCGGGGGGAAACCCAGGTGAGTAACTTCCACAGTGTGCGTTCCTTAGAGTTCAAAGTCTGCCGGGGGTAAGCCCAGCTCAAGGCAAATCAGGCGGCAGACGGCCTTTTCCTTGTCATCGAAATTGCCATCCGAGGCGCCGATGGCGCAGGCAACACGAACGAGCAGGCGACCAGCGCCATCCTTGCCCTTTATTTTGCTGATAACTTTCAGAGCTTCGGCCTGGCCGATCTGGAAGTCGAATTCGAACTTGCCGCAAGCGTCATTGAAAACCTTGATGACGTCGGTCAGGTTGAACACTTTCAGTTCTGGCGAGTTGTTGATGAACCCGGTCATCTTCATCTTTTCAGCCGAGCTTACTTCACCATCCGCTGCCGCAACCATCGCGCAGCTGTTGGCTACCGCTTCCATGAACTCCTTGTTCTTGAACTTGCCCACTTCGGTGGACAGTTTCTCGCGGGCCAGCGCCGCGTTTGTTTTCAACCATGACAACATGTCGTTCACCTCTAGGGCGGACCGGATCGGCCCGCCGTTTCAAATAATTACTTGGAACCCGCGGCCCAGCGCATGCCCCAACCGTAAGCCTTGTCCATGACCGAATGACCTTTGTGGAAATCGACCCGACGACTTACTTTTACCCCGCCCGCCTCGTTTTCCAACAGCGCGATGGCACACATGCCGAGGCGTCCGCCTTCTTCGTTCAAGCGAACTTCGATCGGCGGCTGGTCCGGAACATATATTGTTACCACGCCATCCGTCTCGCGCCAGTTCGGGGCACCTTCATAAATGAAGGCAAACACCAGCACTCGGCGGACTTCACTCCAGTGACGGCCGTTGATGTGCAGCCATTCGCCATCGCTGACCGCGCCGGTGCGGTCGTCGCCCTTCAACTGAATGTACGGCGCGTATTCCAGCTCGCCGAAGCAGTTGCCCAACGCCTGGACCACACCTTTGGTGCCGTCCTGCAACTCGTAAAGGCAACCGACGTCGAGGTCAATCGAAGTGTTGCGCGAGAAGAACCCGCCGCCCTTGCCTTTGTTCCAGTTGAGGTTGACCTTGATCTCGCCGAAGCCTGCAGCGGTTTTCTCCAGGCTGATCGAAGAGCGGGTCTTGTCGAGGGTGATTTTGCTCAGGCTGACCGACGACTTCACGGGTGCCGGTGCGGCAGGTGCCGCCACTGGCGCAGGAGCAGGCGCCGCGACCGGGGCCGGGGCAGGAGCAGGAGCAGGAGCTGGCGCGGCGACTTCGACGCCGAAGTGCTTGGCCAATGGCTCGAGGCCACCGGCAAAACCCTGGGCCACGCAGCGGAATTTCCACTCACCCTGGCGACGGTAGAACTCGCCAAGAATCAGCGCGGTTTCTTTCATGCCGCTGGTAGGAATCTGCGCGTCGATACCGCCAGTGACGCTCAGCGCCAATTGCGATACACGGTCAAAACTGGCTTTGTTTTCGTAGATGGTCGCAGTCAGCGCAACTTTGTCGACCACCGCGTCCAGACGCGACAGATCCAGCGTGAACACTGCGCGACCGGCAGACGACTCGGTCATCTGCACGGTTCCGCCCAGCACGTTGGTCTGGCCGTAGAAGCACATATCGGTGTCGCCACGGACTTTGCCCGCAGCGTTCAGGACGAATGCAGATACGTCGATATCAGCACCCGGGATCGCCGAGTAATTGATCTCGACCCGTACCTGGCCGGTGGCTACCGGCGCGTTGCCGCCAGGAACCAGAGTCGTCATGCACGCACCGCCTGAACGGCCAGATTGACCAGATCGTCAGCGGTACGGCCGTTGGTCACTTGGCCAATGGCTTTGAAGTCCCAGCCGCCGTTGCCACGCACCAGGCTGGCCATGACCACGCCAGTGTGGCGACCTTTTTCGGAGAGGTTGAAGCGCGCCAGTTCAGTCTTGTTGCTCGCGTTCAGAATGCGGCAGTAAGCGTTGGCGATCTTCTCGAAGTTCTGGCCAGTGAAGCTGTTGACGGTGAACACCAGCGAAGTGACGGTGGCCGGCAGGCGCTGCAGGTCAACGGTGATGGTTTCATCGTCGCCATCGCCTTCGCCGGTACGGTTGTCGCCGGAGTGCTGGATCGAGCCATCACGGGAGGTCAGTTGACGGAACCACACCAGGTCCACTGGCTTGAGGTCGGCATCAAACAGAATGCACGAAGCATCGAGGTCGACTTCACCACTGTTACCCATCAAACGGCCCATGAACCCGGCTTTCTCCGGGTCCCAGCCGAGGCCAAGCGTGATCGCCGTGAGGCCACCGCCAGCGGTTTTTTCCAGGGAGATTGATTGGTTTTTAGTCAGAGTTAGGGCCATCGGTACGCTCCTTGTTGGTCGTCAATTGCTGGGGTTTTTCGTTGCTGTCCGCCACCGCGCGAGGGGTCAACGGCGCATTGCCGGTGGTTCTCGTCACAGCCTTGGTTAACCGAAAGCGTCCACGACGCCATGCGGGATGGAAATGTCGGTAATGCGCATCTTGCGCGGCGGCCAGCAGTTCGTGGTCACCACGAGTGTCGCCCCAGGCGCGCAAACGGTATTGCGTGAGATCGCCGTAAACCGCTTCGAGACGCAGCACTTTGGCTTCGCAGCGGCAGTTGTCGCCGGAAATGCGCCCGGTCAGGCGTCCATCGACGACTTCCAGTTCAGTGGCAATCAGTTTGATATTGAGGCGATCGGCAAACGGTTTGAGCACCAGTGCCGGCGAGGCCGAACACAGGGTGACCTCGCTGCCGGCCTGCCTTTCTTCGGCCACGGAGGTCAAACCGGCTGGACGCATCAGGCGCGTCCAGTGCTGGCCGCAGAATTCGGCAGCCTTGTGCCGCACCCATTCTTCCTTGGTGTCGGTCAGGAACGCGGCGATCAGCCGGGCCTTGAGTTCATCGCGCGACAAACGCCGCGTCAGGTAACGCACGCCGGGCCCCGCGAGGCGCGGCAAGCGCTTGGCAAATTCGACTTTGCCAAAGGCAAATTTCAAAAATGGAACAAAGCTGTCATGCCGAGTCAATGTGCCGTCGAAGTCAAAGACTGACAGTACCTTGGCCCCGGCAGGGCCCATTTCTAGCATTTCCTGGGTCATCGGCCCGCCTCCGCCAGACGAATGGATTGATCGGTTTGGCTCGGCTCCGCTTGCTTGACGCCGTGCCATTTGGCCCGTTCAAGGATATTGGTCGCCCATTTGTAGTGAGTAGCTGGTTCGCACATCGTGTCATTGTGATTGAAGACCGCGGGCGCGACTTCATTCAGCATTAATTTGGCACAATTTAGATCTTCGAGGCTCACGCGCAAGCTGTCCTGAATCGTGCTGATCTGGCTCGGATGAATCGCCGTTTTGCCGACCAGACCATGGGCAATATCGAGGTCCAATTCTTCCATCAGCAGGTGCGGCGTCGCCAGGCGTTCAAACACTGGCGCGGTCAGCGAAAAGCCTTGCGAGCCCATGACTCCGGCCAGCATCTGGATCACGTAACCCATCGGCGTGCTGTAAAGCGTGGTCGCCGGATTGCGGCGCAGGCCCAGACAACCGAGCAAGTCATTGCCGCCGATGCGCAGCGCAATAATGCGCGAATCAAGGTTCTGCTTGAGTGCCGCGCCCAGCTCGACCATCGCCACCGGGTTAAACACCTCGCGGGTTTCCAGGGTCGGCATCAGGAAAATATCGGGATTGGTCACCGCCAGTTCCCACGAACGCAGGTTGGACATGCTCAGCTTCGGCAGGACAAAACCGTCGACATGCACCATTAACGGCCAGTCGTTGAGCACCGCAGCCATCTGCGAGTCGCGCGGGCGTACGAACAACATCGGGCCGTCTTCGGAGCGGCCGCCCTGCTGATCGATGGACAGCAGCAACTTATGCAGATTGCCCAGCGCGGTCTCGACGTCGATTTCGGCGACCGCGTCTTCCAGGCACACGACCATCGAGCGCAGTTCCGGGAGTTTTTTGTGCAGGACCACGTCGAGGATATCCTCGCGGGTTGCCGGCATGTAGAGCGTGGCGCCGAGTGCGTAGGGCGATAGTGTTTTCATCAGCTCAAACTCCGGATGACGGTCACTGCACGGTAGGGCCCCAATGCCGCGCCCATCTCTTCAACGGTGACGTTGGCCCGTTCGGTCAGGTGCATCAGCAACTGAACGTCCGGGTCGCTGCGATCGCGTACCAGAACATGATCCGGCACCCGGCGCAGCACCGCCCGTGTAGCTTCGGCAATGCCCGGCTTCACTCGGTTCAAATTGCTGATACCCCACTGGGCGGCAATCGCATCGATAACGCTCAGCGCCGAGGCTTGCAGCTCACTGCGCTGCGCTTCGGTCCACGGGGCAGCAGCCGCGACCGGTGCTTGTGCCTGACGCACGGCTTCAATCTGATCGATGAAATCGCGCGTGACGTCGTGTTCGTGCAAGTGATCGTAGACCACGCAACCATGCAGGCCACCGTTGGCCGGCCAGATCGAGCGTGAAACCAGCCCGGACACGGTCGCGCCGAGAATCCCCGACGGAATCACCCAATCTTCTGCGGAGGCCGCCAGCCAGGCGCGTCCGCACGGGTCGGCGAGCACCACAAGGCGTGGCTGCTCGGGGAAACGCTCGTCACCCTTGAGGCTGCGCTGGATTTCGCCGGAGATGGCGCCCTTGCCGGTCCAGCCGTCGACGAACACGATGTTTTCCGCGCCATGAGCCTGAATCACCGCTTCGAGGGCAACCATGTCGATGCCGCGATCACGCACGATGCTGATGCCATAATGGTGCGCGTCGCGCCCCAGATCCAGCAGCGCCCGGCGCAGCAACACGCCCAGCGGCAACCCGGCCCGCACAAACGACACCAGCGCGATCGACGGCCCGCTATAAGCCTGATCCAGCGCCAGCGCCAATGCCTGAACGTCACGCGCCATGCGTGCCGCGTTCTGCGACATCGCGCGCTGATACAGGCCTTTGTGAACCTCGGTCGGCGCCGATTCCAGGCTGATCATTTCCGAATAATGCTTCTGCTGCGTCTGGATCAGGCGCTCTTTCTCTTCAACGTCCGTCACTTCGATTTCGACGGGTTGCAGCAGAAAGTGCACGTCGTCCGGCGCGTAACTGCCACTGCCTACGGTGGTCAGATGGGCAAAGGCATTAACCATTAATCATTGTCTCCACGACTTTGGCCAACTGGCTATTGGCCGGTGTCGCCCAGAAATTACATTCGCTCATGAAACCGAGGTCGGTCACGCTGTCGCCAAAGCCCAGCACCGGGCGCTCGCCGTTGCTGATGCGATCACGGCGCAGCAGCTCCTGGACCGCCAGACGCTTGGACAAACCATTCGGCAGGAACGCGAGATTGTTGCCGTTGCCGTGGATATGCATGTCATCCAGCAAGCCACGGGACTGCACTTCGGCGAGGACTTTGTGCAACACGCTGTCGTCGGATTCGTTGTGTTTGGTTACCACATAATTCAACAGGCCCTGCTCTTCCACGACCCAGCCGCGCAGGGAAAAACCCATCTCTTCGCCAATCGCCAGTGTCGCTGCGCTCAACGCCGGAAGACGTGTTTGATACGCGGCCAAGGCCTCGCTCATCTGTCCGTGCCAATCACGATCCAGCGAACCGTCGGCCTGCAAAATCACGCCGCCGTGGGAGCAAACGGCGCCCGCGGTGAACGGTAATTGCACGCGGCTGTAGGCTTCGACGCTGCGCGCGGTAACCGGCACAACATCCGCCGAGATCAGCAGCCATTCGACGAAACTCTTCTGCACCGCGCTCATGTAGCCATTCGGCTGACCGTCGACGTCTAGCGTCGCGGTGTGGCGTTCGGCGCCTTGCGGCATCTTGCGCGCGGTCTGGAACAAGGTGTCATCGAGATCGATGAGTATCAGGGGACGCTTATTGCTCATCGACAATCACCTCTGCGTTCAGCGCGTCTATCAGCGATTTTGGAACCGCCTGCGCCGGCGTTTCGGTGCAGATCAACACTCGGTCGAACTGCCCTGGACGCACGTTATAAAGAAAATTCGGAATACCGAGGCCGTAGTTGTCGGAGAACGACAACGCGTGCCCGATCTCATGGCCCAAAGCAATCGGCGAACGGCTGGTGGAACTGAAATGCACGTCAGCCCCCGCTCGCTCAAGCCGTTCGGCCAACAGAAACGGGCGCCAGACAAACTCGCTGGTGCCGATGACCATCACCCGCTCGCCGGGTTTGACCTGCATATCCGGGGCCAAGGTGTCTTCGACGTGCCGCACACCCAGACGTCCCCAGTCCTTACGCGGATCCAGCGGCCATTCGCCCACCGCCACTGCGCCGACATCCGGCATTTCCGGCAGCGGTGCATCCACGTCCTCGGAGAACCGATAAGCGCCCTGCAGCATCGATACCTGAGTTGCCGTTTCGCCGAGCAGATTGCGCACGGCGCCACGCGACCAGTCGGTGAGCACGCAGGTGACGACCCGCTCAATCTTGCTCAAACCGGCATCGATCAGCGCACGGTGCAAATTGATGAAGGTCTTGCCGGTCGAGGCTTCATCGTCAACCAGAACCAGCGAGCGCGCGGTCAGCATCATTTCCCGGATTGCCAGGTCAGTCGGCTGATGAATCAAGTGCGCACTGGCGTGACTGTGCTCTTCTTCGAAACGGGTAAACAACTCGGTTCCGACCGGATGCCGGGTGCTGACCATATAAATGGTATCGGGACGTGTCTTGGCGTAGGCGCGATGCACGCCGGCACCGAGGCCGACGGCGGTTTCGGCCATGCCGATCACCAGCACCGGGCCGGGCAAGTCGGCGGGGATCTTCGCCGCAAGGCTTTCGTAGCTGGCCTGCATGACCGATGGGCGCACCGGAATGTGCCGGCCCAGCACGCGCGAGACGAACAGGAACGCACGCTTGGGGTTGCGGCGTTCGGCGAACCCGAACAACGAATGGGGTTCGATCACCGATTCATCGACGTCGACTTCCATCAACCCGCGTTTGAGCTGGGCGCTGAGCCGGGTGGTCGAGGTTTTTTCTACTGCGGATTCCATGTGCAACATTCCTAAAAGAGGCGAGTAGTGAACTGACAACCCTTCACTAGTGGTAAAGCAGGTTGCCTCTACGGATTTCGGGCTTCGATCCGCCAGAGTGACGATTGCGCTTCACGCGCCATTTCGGCGGTCGAGATTACTCGAACGGTTGGAGATTTGGGTGGCGAGACGTCCCAGGCATCGAGAAACGCCAATAACAAGCCGGCTTTCACCGCGAAGTTCATGTTTTGCGCGTCCGGCAGCGATGACGTGACCATGCCGATGACCGCGCCGCTGGAATCGAACAGTGGACTGCCACTGGACCCCGGCTGAATGGCCGCGGTGAATTGCAGCAGGCTGGCATCATTGTGCAAACCGAACAACCCCGACACCCCGCCCTGCGTCACGTGCACACCGCCACCAGCCAGCCCTGCCATCGGAAAACCCAGGGCGATCACCGGCTCGCCCAGCGCACACCCGACGGCGTCCTTGAACACCACAGGCGTCAGCGGCGGACAATCCTGAATGCGCAGCAACGCCATGTCGTTGCGCTGATCGACCACCACCACTTCCGCGCGGTAACGGCCGGAGAACGAGGCGATGTGCAATTCCTGCATGTCTTCGATGACATGCGCGCAGGTCATCACGTGGCCCGGCGAGACAACAAATCCGGTGCCCGAGGCGGCGGTGCGGTTTCTAGGTGAATCACCGGAATAGGGCCGGCGCGTGGGATGCGCGTCATCAATCGTGATGCCCATCCGCCGGCCCATGGCGGCCAGACCGTAAGCCGAACCTTCGGCCAGCGCGCGGAATTTCCACTGATCGTTGCGGCTGTAGAACTCGCCAATGACGATGGCCGACTCGCCGTTGCTTTGCAGATCCAGCGACAGTTCGACTTGATTGTCGACTTGCAGACGCAAGTCTTTCAGATCGCTGACCGGACCGGCAGCGGCGAACGTATACACCACCAGCAGCAGACGCTCGCTGCCACCCGGCAGCCGCGACAAATCCAGCGAACAGCCAATGGACGACGGCGTGCCGCTCCATTCCATCCATTGTTGAGTGACTTGAAACAACGCCGGATCACCGGTCGGCAGACGTTTCTCGGTGACCGGCAGCAGCGCGACAGCTGCGTATTCGCCGAAGGCAGTCGCGTTGCTGCACTCCAGCGTCCATGCACATTTAACGCCCGAAATCGCTGCGTTCGCTCCAGGCGTTAGCGCCTTCATCCTGTCCTTCCTTGATCGATGGCGGGCAATTATGCCAAGACAGCAGCAATCATTCACTGTCTAAGCACTAACTGAGAAAGCATTAACTGAGAAAGCATTAACTCTATAAGTGGCTTTGTAATATCAGGAAGGCGCAACCACGGCAACAGTGATGGGCTTGACCCGAACGTTGTCGACCCACTGGCTCGCGGGTTCGGCCAAACCGAGCCGACGAGCGGCGAAAATCCCCGCCAGGTTTATCCCGGTAGCCCGTGTGTAACCAATGCCGCCGGAGTATCGCGGGTTGATTTCCAACAGATGCGGAATGCCATCCTGGTCGTCTCGGGTCTGCACGTTGACCAAGCCGTCGCACTTGAAATGCGCCGCTGCTTTGAGCGCAAGTTCCACCGCCGCCGAATCGCGCTCGAAGGTCTGGTGATAACCCTTCTTCCGGCGACCAACAAACGCAACCGCTTTGCCCGCTTCGCAGACCATGTCCACCGAGCATTCGGCGCCGGACAGATAAGGCATGACCAGCATCGGCGCCGGTTCTACGCCGCACTTGTAAATGCTCAGGTAGGTGGCGAAATCGATTTCCCGCGCGTCCGGGTTTTGCAGGCAACGGAACGGATCGACATCAGCCTTGAACCGCCAGAAACCTTGCCCATAAATGCCGACCACCGGTTTGATGCACACCTCGCCTTGCGCGGCCAGCAGCTCATAAGCGGCGGCCAATTGCTCGGCGTTGTTGACGGTCACCGCAGGAATGCACGGCAATCCAGCGCGCTCGGCCTCGGCGGTGAAACGGCTCTTGTCATCGACGTTTTCGAAGGTGTCGATAGACAGGCCACCAGTCACCAATTGCAAACCAACTGCCACGAAACGCTCACGCGCCGCTTCATAGACGCTGCCGTTGTGCCCGGCGACGATCACCTTGATCCCGTGCTCAAGCGCGGTGGCGATCACCCATTCAATGCGTTCTTCGCTGTCCAGCGGCTCTTGAAAACTGACATCGGCCTGACCGGTGATTTCCGGACGATCCCGACGGTGCGAAGCAAAAATCTTCACGTCCGCCGGCAGTGCTTCGCGCGCGCTGATGAGAATATCGCGCTGGCTGGATTGACCTTCGAGAAACCAGATCACGTTGACGCTCCTCAATGAATTTCGACCGTATTTGCCACACCGGCCGAGCAAACCAATGCCGACCGCAGCTAAATTTCCCGTCACGATAACGGACAAAACACAAAAGGCTACTTAATTCCCCTGCGGCCCCGGCCCGGGGGGATAAATCAAATTGCCGCTGCTCGGCATTTCCAACCGCCGCGACGCAGCGGGCCGCGTGCTGGTGCGCTGGATCGAGCGCAGCCATACGGTGTCGCTGAGCGATGTGTTTCGCTGGTTGGTGGCGAATGGCGACGCCGCGGTGATGCGCGCGGAAAACCAATCGCGGCCATAACCTGAGGATCGCCAGCGATTGCAATTAATTGACATCCGCTGCGCTATTATCCGGCGCTTCTCCGTAGCCAGAACCCGGACGTCCATGTCTTCGCCACTGCCAATGCCCGCTGCCGATCAATCATTGCCACCCGTGCTCGCCGGCCCGCTGTTGCGGCGCCTGGAGCCGTCGCGGCTGGTGTTTTGGCTGGTGGGCTCGCGTGCGTTGGCGCTGACCTTGCGCCTGCAAGGTGTCGGCGATATCGAGCTGGGCGACGAGCACTGCACGCTGATCCCGGTTGGCACGCAGGCGTTTGTGCATTTGATTGATGTGCGCCTGGACAGCGCCCTGCCCTGCGACACGTTGATCGAGTACGACGTGTTGATCGATGGCGTCGGCATCGCCGAGTGGGCGCCGCACTTGCTGTACGGCGAAGCGCGTTGCCCGAATTTTGTCCTGCGCGCGCGGATCGACCAGATCCTTCACGGTTCCTGCCGCAAACCGCATCACCCGGCGGCGGATGGTTTGCTGTGTGTCGATCGTCTGTTGGCGGCGCCGCATGAACCGAGCGAGCGCCCGGCGCTGTTGATGATGAGCGGCGATCAGGTCTACGCCGACGACGTTGCCGGGCCGACGTTGCGGGCGATTCATGCGTTGATCAAACGCCTTGGTTTGTTCGACGAGCACCTCGACGGTGCCGTGGTCAGCGACAGCGCCGCGCTCTACGAACATGTCGCCAGTTATTACCATCGTGCGGATTTGTTACCGGCGCTTGAGAGCAACGAGACATTGCGTGAGCGATTTTTCGGCGGATCGCGTAAGCCGATTTTCACCAGCAGCAGCGCCGACAATCATCTGGTGACGTTCGCCGAAGTCATGGCCATGTATTTGCTGGTGTGGTCGCCGACGGCATGGACGCTGATCGACCCGAAACCGCCGGCGCTGACGCCTGAACGAGGCAAGCGTTATGCGCTGGAGCAGACGCGCATCGACGCTTTCAAATCCGGTCTGGGCAACGTCGGCCGCGCGCTGGCGCACTTGCCGAGCCTGATGATTTTCGATGATCACGATGTCACCGATGACTGGAATCTTTCTGCGCAATGGGAGGAAACGGCCTACGGCCATCCGTTCTCCAAACGCATCATCGGCAACGCGCTGCTGGCCTATATGGTGTGTCAGGGCTGGGGCAATAACCCGGATGTGTTCGGCGAAATACTGACGAAAACCCGGCAGTTGAGCGCCACCCAGCGCTACCTCGACAGCCCGCTGCAAGACGCCTTGATCGATGATCTGCTGAGTTTTCAGAACTGGCATTACGTGCTGCCGACCTCGCCGGCGCTGGTGGTGCTCGACACCCGCACCCGCCGCTGGCGCAGCGAGATGACCCTCAAGCAACCGTCGGGTTTGCTCGACTGGGAGGCCTTGAGCGAGTTGCAGCAGGATTTGCTCGATCACCCGTCGGCGATCATCGTTTCACCGGCGCCGATCTTCGGCGT
Source organism: Pseudomonas sp. 43NM1 (assembly GCF_002836905.1). NCBI lineage: Bacteria > Pseudomonadati > Pseudomonadota > Gammaproteobacteria > Pseudomonadales > Pseudomonadaceae > Pseudomonas > Pseudomonas sp. 43NM1. Next base: position 22,209 of record NZ_MKGS01000058.1, read on the forward strand.
CAAGCTGATCGAAGCTGTGCAACGGGTATTCAGTTGGTGCGGTTTTCCGTTGCTGGTCGATGCGGAAAACTGGATGGCGCATCGCGGCGCGGCGCAGGTGATCCTGAATATTTTCCGCCACTCGCGCACGCCGGGTAACTACGTGGTGCTGTCAGGCGACGTGCACTATTCCTTCGTCTACGAGGTCCTTATCCGACACCGCAAGGGCGGTCCGCGGATTTGGCAGATCACCAGCAGCGGGATCAAAAACGAATTCCCGCCGGCGCTGCTGGAATGGTTCGACCGCCTCAACCGCTGGCTCTATTCGCCGCGCTCGCCGTTGAACTGGTTTACCAAACGCCGCCTGATGCGCATCGTCCCGCATACGCCGGAGCATGCCGAGGCCGGTGAGCGGCTGTGGAACTCGGCGGGCATTGGTCAGGTGCTGTTCAACGAAAAGGGCCAACCACGCGAGATCTACCAACACAACGCCGACGGTTCGCCGCGCACGCGCATGGTTGCGCCTGAGTAATTGCCGATCCGCGCGCTCGAAACTTGAACTGAGCGATAGCGCCGACATCAGAGCATTCATTAACGCCACTGAAGCCCACAGTGGAATTTGATTGCCCGTACACCAAGGATTCGGCTTTGTTTGAACACATAGATTTCAACTACCTGCTCAGCACATATGGTTACTGGGCGGTGTTTTTCGGTTGTTTGCTGGAAGGCGAAACCATCCTGATTCTGGCCGGCATGGCCGCGCATCAACACTTGCTGCAACTGTGGCCGGTGATTGCCTGGGCCGGCCTCGGCGGCATGCTCGGCGATCAGTTGCTGTACTGGAGCGGCCGACATTTCGGCGCTCGGCTGATGCCACGTCTGAAACGCAAACAGGCAAGCATCGACCGCGTGACCGAGCTGATCAAACGCTACCCGTCGACCTCGGTATTTGCCGTGCGCTTTCTCTACGGCATGCGCCTGGTCGGCCCGGTAGTCATCGGCGCCAGCGGCCTGTCGCCGCTGCGCTTTGCACTGCTGAATGCGCTGGGCGCGGCGGTCTGGGCGACAGTCTTCGCCAGCGCCGGCTACTTTGCCGGCGAAGCGCTTGAGACGATGCTGGGCAATCTGAAACCTTATCGCTTGCCGATTGCGCTCGGGGTTCTGGTGCTGGCGGTAGTGATAGGGCTGGTTCGGCATTGGCGGGCGAAGAGGAAAGCTGGGCGGGTTGGGTGAGGCCCGCGCTCCTCTTCATCTGTCGCCAACCCACTAGCCGCGCCAAGCTGCCATGGACTAATCTGCTCGACGGGCGGGGCACATTGGTTCAGGGCGGCAAGGAGAGCGGAGATGGGCGAAGCATCGAATCTCGAAGCGTTGAAGTTCAATCTGTCGGACTTCAACGAAGACATGCTGCACACGATTATGGAACTGGTCAGCGACGGTATCTGGGACTGGAACGCCAACACCGGTTTCGTTTACCGCAATCCCGGCTGGTACGAGATGCTCGGCTATTCGCCGCACTCGCTGGAAAACACCGTGCTGACCTGGGAATCGGTGATCCATCCCGACGATTATTCGCGGGTCATGGCGGCGTTCGATGCTTATCTCGCTCAGCGCGCTGGCGGTTATCAGGCTGAATACCGTTGCCGCAAGCAGGATGGATCGTACATCTGGATCGAAGACCGCGGCTTCATTCTGGCGCGCAATGCCGATGGTTCAGTGGCGCGGATGATCGGCGCGCACCGCAGCATTGAAGACAAAAAACGTCTGCTCGAAGAACTGGAGCGGCGCAATCACTCGCTCGAAGCGCTGGTCGAAGAGCGCACCCGGGAGCTGTCTCGGGTCAATCAACAGCTGCAAATCCAGCTCGAAGAAAACCGCAAACTCGCCGAAACCGATGCCCTGACGGCAATTGCCAACCGCTATCGCCTGGAGAAAGCCCTGCCCCAGGAATGCGACCGTGCCCAGCGCTTCCGCCAACCGCTGGCGCTGATCGCGATGGACATCGACGATTTCAAGATCATCAACGACCACTATGGCCACGCGCTCGGCGATGCGGCGTTGGTGCAAGTGGTCGAGTGCTTGAAAAAACAGCTGCGCGACGGCGACTTGCTGGCGCGCTGGGGCGGCGACGAATTCATCATGATTCTGCCCAATACCGCACTGGCCGACGCTCGCGCAATCGCCGAGCAGGTCCGCCATGGCCTGACCGACCTGCCGCCGGTGGGCGACTATCAAGTGACCATGAGTTTCGGCGTGGTCCAGCGTTTTGACGAGGAACAGCAAACCGGGCTGCTGGCGCGGGCGGATCAGGCGCTGTATCGCTCGAAGGTCATGGGCAAAAATGTGATTTCGGGGTGATTGGCAGGGTGAGGCTGCGCCCACAGGTTGCAGATGACCGCAGTTTTTGCCCCGCTCGCCTGTTCGGTCGTGACAACGCCGCGCCGGTCCAATAGATTAGGCGGCCGGAAAAGGCCTGGCGCTTTTTCGCCTCAATTCAAGTTAAAAGAAGTAGTGAAATTTCAATGTCCGATTCCAACACCGCTGAATCCGTAGTCACCTTGTCGTCCAAAGCGGAATACGAAAACTCCATCAATCTTTCACAGCACGTGCCTCAGGCCAAGACCATCAGCGAGATGGTCCTGGACGCGTTCCAGTCGACCCGCGAAAGCGACCAGATCCGCGAATTGCGCGCCGCCATTCGCCAGGCGCATGACAGCTTCGATGACGACAAAGCCTACGAACTGATGGGCGAACTCAAGCAACTAAAAGACGCCGAGGCCTCAGACATTGCCGCCCTCGAAGACTTGAGCAGCAAGTTCCCGATCAGCCGCATCCTGTCGAGCTTCAAGGATGACCCGGCGTTCCAGGAAATCGTTTACGGCTTGGCCCTGAAAGTGTTGAACCAGACCCATCAAGCCATCAGCAATCCAAGCAGCGGCAAGAGCAAAGTTGCTCGCGCGAAGAAAGAAGTCGAAGTGTTCACCATCAGCAAGGATGGCGTGAACGTTACGTTGCCGCTGCGCACGCCGCGTTCGCGTTTGAACGTTGACCGTGAAGCGCTGGAGTTCCTCGGTTTCACGTTTGTGGGCGAAGGTGACGAAGCGGAACTGGAAAGCGAAACCTTCCTCGACAATGCCGGCACCGAACAAGCGATCAACCGCAAGAACATCATCACCGCGCTGCAACAGCAAACCGCGTTCGACGGTTACAGCATCGCCGCGCAGTAATCTGCCTGGCGGCTACTGCCAACAGCAAAAGCCCCGCACTGAGTTTCAGCGCGGGGCTTTTTGTTGCTGGTCTATTAATGGTCGAGCTCGTTGTTCAGCTTGGTGTCACAACGGCGCGGGGCGTAATGCGACGATCATGTCCATTTCTACTGCGGCGTTATTGGGCAGTTGATACACGCCGATGGTCGTGCGGGTATGTTTGCCGGCATCGCCCAACACATGCCTGAACACATCCGACGCACCGTTGGCCACTTCGCCCAGTTCGGCAAAGTCGGCGGTGGACTTGATGTAGACGTTGATCCGCAACAGGGACTTGATCTTGTCCAGCGAGCCAATGGTGTCGACGATCAACGCCAAACCGCGCATGGCACTGATGCTCGCGGCCAGTTGCGCATCGGCCAGCGACAGCTCCAGCCCTACTCGGCCGGGATACTGAACTTTGCCGTGTTTACGCGGCACCAGGCCGCTGACATACAGTTCATCGTCATGCCGAACCAACGGTTCGAAATGCCAACCGGTGTTGCTCTCACTGTAGATGTCGTAATCGAGTTCCCTGGCCAATGCGATAAAGCGTTCATCGCACGTCATCTGCTCAGTCATTCCACTTAACTCCGGCTTTTAACCCATCGGTTAAATCTCATTTTCGACAGATTAGCCCAAGCCGACTTTGACCACGACCCTCAATCAAAAAACCCCGCAGTTCTTTTGAAGGCGAGGTTTTGCAGGAGCGTTTGAATGACGCTGGCTACGGCTGTAAAGCGACGATCATATCCACTTCTACCGGGGCATTTTTCGGTAACTGGTAAACACCGACTGTGGTGCGGGTATGTTTGCCGGCATCGCCCAGAACATGGGTAAAGATATCCGAAGCGCCGTTGGCGACTTCACTGAGGTCGATAAAGTCAAAGGTGGATTTGACATGCACGGTGACGCGAATCAGCGACTTGATCTTATCCAGTGAGCCGACCGCATCCATGATCAGCGCCAATGCGCGAATGGCACTGATGCCCGCCGCGGCTTGGGCGTCCGCCAGGTTAAGTTCCAGCCCTACGCGGCCGGGGTATTGGATTTTGCCGTTCATGCGCGGAACCAGGCCGCTGACATACAGTTCATCGCCATGTTGCAAGATCAAAGAGTAATGCCCGCCGGCAGTGTTCTCGTCGTAGATGTCGAAGCCATGTTCCTTGGCCAGATCAATAAAGCGTTCATCACGGGTAATTGGCTTATTCATTTGCTGAACCTTCTAGATCAATAACGCACACAACTCGCTGCCGAGAGTAGGCACACACGGTTGCGTTGAGCAGAGCAAGTTCGTATAAAATCCAGCGAACTTTACTGCCAGGGATACCAGTAAAATGCAGGCTCAACGCGCCGTGATCGCCGCCATCGAGCTCCAGCCGGGCGTGCCGCTGGTGCAGCAGATCGTCGATCAGCTGTCGAACGCCATCAGCCAGGGAGGCTTGCCGCACGGCGCCAAACTGCCGCCGATCCGCGAACTCGCCGAGCTGTTGAGCGTGGGCAAATCGACGGTGGTCGACGCCCTCGACCACTTGCGCGCCAAAGGCCTGGTGGTATCCCGCCAGGGTTCGGGGCATTACGTGCACCGCTCCAGAACCACGCTGCCGAGCGCCGCCGCGCCGGACTTGCAACCTCAAGACACGCTCAGCGTGGTGCGCCGCGCGGTGCTGCTGGACAACGGCGCGCTGCGCCCCGGCTGCGGATTTCTGCCCTCCTCCTGGCTACCTGCCGAGGAACTGCTGAAAGCGGTGCGCGGCACGCTGCGCGCTTCGGCCCTGCGCATGGGCGAATACGGCGTCACCGGCGGCTACCTGCCGCTGCGCCAGGCATTGCGGGTGAAACTGGCGACCTTCGGCATCGAGGCGCCGGTCGAACAAATCATCACCACCGCCAACACCATGCAAGGCATCGACCTGCTGATGCGCCTGCTGCTCAAACCCGGCGACAGCGTGCTGCTCGACGACCCGTGCTACTTCAACATGCACACCAACCTCGCGCTGCACGGCGCCAAAGTCGTGACCATTGCCCGCCAGTGCGATGGCATCGACATGGACGCCTTCGAGCAACAAGTCATCGCGCACAAACCGGTGCTCTATCTGACCAACAGCACGCTGCACAACCCGACCGGCCACTCGTTCTCCCCGGCCCAGGCCTACCGTTTGCTGGAGCTGAGCCACCGCCACGGCTTCCATATAGTAGAAGACGATTTGTACGGCGACCTGCAACAACGTCGCACCCCGCGCCTCGCCGCCAGCGGCCTGGACAACGTCAGCTACGTGTCCGGCTTCTCGAAAACCCTGACCGCCAACAGCCGCGTCAGCTACGCGGTGCTCTCGCCGCAACTGGCGGCACGCCTGATCAACCTGAAAATGGCCTGCGGCGGCGTGACCTCGGAATTCGCCGAGCAAATCACCTGCACCCTGCTCAGCAACGGCAGCTACGCCAAACACACGCGGCGCACGGTCGATCGGCTCTACGAATCGAGCAGCCGCGTGGCGCGCTGGCTGGTCGAGGCCGGGTGTTCGGTGTCTTCGTTGCCGGGCGAAGGTTTGTTTATCTGGACGCGTTTACCCAGCGGGGTGAATGCCGAGACACTGGCGAGGAAAGGTCTGGAGAAGGACGTCGCACTGGCGCCGGGGACGTTGTTGAGCAAAGCGGCGGATGCGAGTGAGTTCATGCGATTTAATGTGGCGCACAGTGATGATCCTGAGGTGCGGGAGCGGTTTTTTCGGTTGTTGGATAAGGGCTGCGCATAGCTGACCTGCCCATCTGCGACCGTCGTGTCTGTATGTGTGGCCCGTGAACATCGGCAAGCGGAACGCGGCCATGTAGGCGTTGGAAGACTCACCTTCTGTGCTTGAATGAAAAAGCCCCGTATTTCTCTCGAAGATGGGGCTTTCGGTTATTGCACAGCGTGATCTTTCCATCACGCTGAGCTGCCATCTCATCGACGCCCTGCATCAGCTCTTCGAACAGGTTGCGCTTTTTCATGGGGTACCTCGTATTTTCAACTGGTTCAATCCTGCAGTTGAATCCGGTAAATCTGAAAGAGACTGGTTGGCTGTCGGCCGCTATCGCGAGCAAGCTCGCTCCCACATTTGGGTTTGTGTGCATCTGGCGAGGAATGGGTCGGCTGTAGGAGAGCTATCGCGAGCAGGCTCACTCCTACAGGGATTGCGTACAGCCGGGAGAACCAGGTCGGCTATCAGGCCGCCTCGCGGCGCTGTTGCGGTGCCCGCCCCCTCGTGAGGCCGAGCGCAGGTTCTGCGCAGTGGGCAACCCGCCAAGGATGCCGGGTTAGCCGCCCCCGGCCAGGGATGGCCGATGGCGGCGGGCCCACGGAGCAGGACCGGAGCGAGGGCATGCCGAGCCTGGGCGAGGCACCGAACGAAAGGGGCAAGAGCGCTTTGGTTACTTTCGCGCTTCTCGAAAGTGACTCGCTGTAAGAGCGAAACCCAATGCCGCCGTGACCGCAGAAATGGATATGTACATCCGACAAGAATAGGTCGGCTGTGAGGGAGCTATCGCGAGCAAGCTCGCTCCCACATTTGGGTTTGTGTACATCTGGGAGAATTAGGTCGGCTGTTAGAGAGTTATCGCGAGCAGGCTCACTCCCACATTTGGATCCTTGTACATCTGGGAGAACTCGGTCGGCTGTTAGTGAGCCATCGCGAGCAGGCTCGCCACCACAGTGAATCGCAGTAGCGCACCAGAATCCGGGCAATAAAAAACCCCGCTCTCCTCTCGAAGGGCGGGGTTTTTGATTCGGCGGCTGGCGCTTAAGGCGCGTAAGTCAGCAACAACTCACCCGGCACCTTGAAGTCCAACGACATCATCACACTCAACGCAGTAATGGTGAAAATCGAGAACACAAACAACTTGCGTGCCCACACCGTGTCATCCACTGCCTTGTAACCGGTCCAGGCCATGTACAACCAATACATGCCCATGGCCGCGGCCACCGCGAGGTAACTCATGCCGGCGTAACCGCTGAACGTCAACATCAACGTCGCGACCAGGAACGCCAGGATGTACAACAGAATGTGCTTCTTCGCCACCTGAATCCCGCGCTTCACCGGCAACACCGGAATCGATGCCGCCCGATAATCATTGAAGCGGAAAATCGCGATCGCATAAGAGTGCGGCATCTGCCACAAACTGAACATCACCAGCAACGTCAGCGCAGCCATGTCGAAACTGTTGGTCACAGCAACGTAACCGATCACCGGCGGCATCGCGCCCGACAGACTGCCCACCAGCGTGCCGTGAACCGACTTGCGCTTGAGGTACAGGCTGTAGAAACCGACGTAGATGACGAAACCGATCACCGCAAACAGCGCGGCCAACGGGTTAGCCACCTTGTACAACAACACAACGCCGGCAATGCCCAGGACGGTCGCGTAGATCAGGGCCAGTTTCAGAGAGATCAAGCCCTGCACCAGCACCCGGTTCTTGGTGCGTTCCATCTTCAGGTCAATGTCGCGGTCGATGCAGTTGTTGAACACGCAACCGGAAGCCACTACCAGGGACGTGCCGATCATGGCGGCCAGGAATATGGCCAGATCGACATGCCCTTTCGAGGCCAGGAAAAATCCGCCCGCCACAGAAAGCACGTTACCGAAAATGATCCCCGGTTTGGTGATTTGGATAAAGTGCTTAAAGGACATCCGGACTTTCCTCAGTGCGCCATCATGACGGTGTGGATGCTGAACATGATCCACAGCGACAAGCCAACCAGCAGGACAATCACCATCGCCGCGAAAACAAATGCAATCACGTTGTTACGCTGGGCGGCGGAACGGTCCAGGTGGAGGAAGTACACCAGGTGCACCAGCACCTGGATCACTGCGAAGGCGAGGATGATCCACAACGTCCAGACTTTCGGCAGCGATGGGTACATCACCAGGCCGAACGGAATGATCGTCAGGATTACCGACAGAATGAAGCCGATGGCGTACGACTTGACGCTGCCGTGACCGGCATCGTGGCTATCGTGGGAATGTGCATTAGCCATTACAGAGTCCCCATCAGGTAAACAACGGTGAATACGCAGATCCAGACCACGTCCAGGAAGTGCCAGAACAGGCTCAGGCAGCTCAGGCGGGTCTTGTTGGTCGACGTCAGGCCGTGCTTGTTGACCTGATACATCATGATCGCCATCCAGATCAGACCGCTGGTCACGTGCAGACCGTGGGTGCCGACCAGGGTGAAGAACCCGGACAGGAAGCCGCTGCGGCTAGGGCCGTAGCCTTCGGAGATCAGCAGGTGGAACTCGTTGATCTCCATGCCGATGAAGCCCAGGCCGAACAGGAAAGTGATGGCCAACCAGCCCAGCACCGCTTTCTTGTTGCCCTTGAACAACGCCAGCATGGCGAAGCCGTAGGTGATCGAGCTGAGCAACAGGCAGGCGGTTTCGCCCAGCACGTATGGCAGCTCGAAGATGTCGTGGCCCGACGGGCCACCCGCTACGTTGTTAACCAGTACCGCGTACACCGCGAAGATCGACGCAAACAGAATGCAGTCGGTCATCAGGTAGAGCCAGAAACCGAATACGGTCATCTCGCCCGAGTCATGGTGATGGTCATCGTGCCCATGTTCATCGACATGAGCGTGTCCAGCATTGGTCACTAAGTTCGACATGGTTTAAGCCTGTTCCAACGAGGTTTCAACACGGGTGGCGCCAGCAGGGATTTTCCCGGCCGCTACCAGACGCTTGTGCTGCTCGGCTTCGATACGCTCGATCACGTCGACCGGCACCATATAGCCCTGATCATCACGTGCAGCGTGGATCACGAAGTACACGACAGTGCCGACCAGACCGAAGATCGCCAGCCACCAGATGTGCCAGATCATCGCGAAACCGAACACCGTCAACAGAGCACCCATGACCACACCGGTCGCGGTGTTGTTTGGCATGTGGATCGGCTCGTACTTGGCCGGAACCTGGTACGCGGTACCGTTTTCCTTGGCTTCAGTGAACGGGTCGATGCCTGGTGCTTTTGGCAGTACCGCGAAGTTGTAGAACGGTGGTGGCGACGAAGTCGACCATTCCAGCGTGTGGGCATTCCACGGATCGCCATGCTCGCACATGTTTTCCGGCTTCTTGCGGTCACGAACGCTGACGTACAGCTGGATCAACTGGCAGGCAATACCGACCGCGATCATCACTGCACCGAACATTGCAACGTGCAGGTAAGGCACCCACTCAGGGTTGGTGGTGGCGTTCAGACGACGGGTCATGCCCATGAAGCCCAGTGCATAGAGCGGCATGAACGCGACGAAGAAGCCCGAGATCCAGAACCAGAACGCTGCCTTGCCCCAACCTTCGTGCAGCTTGAAGCCGAACGCTTTAGGGAAGAAGAAAGCGAAACCGGCGATGTAGCCGAATACCGCGCCGCCGATGATCACGTTGTGGAAGTGAGCGATCACGAACAGGCTGTTGTGCAACACGAAGTCGGCACCCGGGATGGCCAGCAATACGCCGGTCATGCCGCCGATGGCGAAGGTCACCATGAAGCCCAGGGTCCAGAGAACCTGGCTGGTGAACTGCAGACGTCCGCGATAAATAGTGAACAGCCAGTTGAATAGCTTCACCCCCGTCGGGATCGAAATCAGCATCGTCGCCAGCCCGAAGAAGGCGTTGACGCTTGCACCCGAACCCATGGTGAAGAAGTGGTGCAGCCAGACCATGAAGCCCAGGATCGAGATCGCGCCCGAGGCGTAGATCATCGAGTGGTGGCCGAACAGACGCTTGCCGGAGAAGGTCGAGATGACTTCGGAGAAAACCCCGAACGCCGGCAGAATCAGGATGTAAACCTCGGGGTGACCCCAGGCCCAGAACAGGTTGACGTACATCATTGGATTGCCACCAAGTTCATTGGTGAAAATGTGGAAATCCATGTAACGGTCAAGCGTCAGCAGTGCCAGGGTAGCGGTCAGGATCGGGAACGAAGCCACGATCAGCACGTTGGCCCAGGTGCAGGTCCAGGTGAAGATCGGCATGTCCATGATCTTCATGCCCGGGGTACGCATTTTCAGCACGGTGGCCAGGAAGTTGACCCCCGTCAGCGTTGTCCCCAGACCTGATAACTGCAGTGCCCAGATGTAGTAGTCGACGCCAACGCCCGGGCTGTAGCCCAGTTCCGACAGCGGTGGATACGCAACCCAACCGGTACGGGCGAATTCGCCGACACCCAGGGACACGTTCACCAGCACAACGCCGGACACCAGCAGCCAGAAGCTCAAGGAGTTCAGGAACGGATAGGCCACGTCACGTGCGCCGATCTGCAGCGGCACTGCAAGGTTCATCAGGCCGGTGAAGAATGGCATCGCCATGAAGATGATCATGATCACACCGTGAGCGGTGAAGATCTGGTCATAATGTTCAGGCGGCAGGTAGCCAGGCGAACCCTCGGTGGCCAGGGCCAACTGGGAACGCATCATGATCGCGTCGGCAAAACCACGCAGCAGCATGATCATGGCAACGATGATGTACATCACACCGATTTTCTTGTGGTCGACCGACGTCAGCCACTCGGTCCACAAGTACGTCCACTTCTTGAAGTAGGTGATTGCAGCGAACACCGCCAAGCCGCCGAGCGCGATCATGGCGATGGTCATCATCACAATCGGTTCGTGGAACGGGACCGCTTCCCAACTTAATTTACCAAACATCGTTTACTCCTCTGCCCCGGCAGCTGAATGCGAACTCATGTCCATTCCTTCCATGGCGGCCATATCGTCTTCTTTCTTCTCGTGATGCATCGGCGCGCCTGGTTTCATGCCTTCGTACTTGTCGACGATGGTCTGGAACAGGTTTGGCGTGAACGAGGAATAAAGCTCGACTGGGTTGTTCTGGCTTGGTTTGGAGAGGGCTTCGTATTCAGCTTTTTCCAGCTGTTTAGGTGCCTTCTTGACATCACTGACCCACGCATCGAAATCCGCCTGGGAAGTGGCGATAGCTTTGAACTTCATGCCGGTGAAACCCGCGCCGCTGTAGTTGGCGGAGATACCGTCGAACTCAGCGTTCTGGTTGGCAATCAGGTGCAGCTTGGTCTGCATGCCCGCCATCGCGTAGATCTGGCCACCCAGGCCCGGGATGAAGAACGAGTTCATCACGGTGTCGGAGGTGATTTTGAAATTGATTGGCGTGTTGGCTGGGAACACCAGTTTGTTAACGGTGGCGATGCCTTGTTCCGGATAGATGAACAGCCATTTCCAGTCCATCGAGACCACTTCAACGGTGATCGGCTTGACGTCCGATTCCAGCGGCTTGTACGGGTCCAGTGCGTGGGTCGACTTGTAGGTCACGTAACCCAGGGCAATGATGATCAGGACCGGAACAGCCCACACCGCGATTTCGATCTTGGTGGAGTGCGACCATTTAGGCGCGTACACCGCGTTCGGGTTCGAAGCGCGATATTTCCAGGCGAACAGGAACGTCATGACGATGACCGGCACAACGACCAACAGCATCAGCAGCGTTGCGGTGATGATCAGGTTTCGCTCATCCAGGCCCACCTGGCCCTTGGGGTCGAGCAAGGTCATGTTGCAGCCTGACAGCAACAACGTGCCGAGCAGCGGCAATAAGCCTAGTAGTCTGGGGTACCTGTTTTTACTCATCTCACGACCTCTAAAGCAGCTTGCGCAATGCAGTTGGGTTTTGATCGCCAACACTTCACCCTGCCAAGGGTTGGCATTTTCTTGGATTGAATAAGGGCTGCCCGTCGCGCGTCAGACGCTGTTCGACAAATCCTGGGCTAGCGGTGAGTTCTTATTCGAATTCGTGGTCAAAGGCCTTGTTACAGACCAATTCCATTTGGTGCGGATAGTCGGAAAGGCACCGACACCTGGGAGTCGCATGAAGCCAGCAGGCTTCTCGACGCCCTGTTAGCTCAGTAGAGAGCAGCGCCGGGGATTCAGTGCGGGCGATTGTAGATACGTCGCGACGCATAAACCATGTCTCATCCCGAAATAATTTTTATCCGTTCCAGCAACAATCATTAACGGATTTCGCAAAAGTTCAGCATGGTATCGAAATTGATTCTCAACAAAAACACCAAAATTTGTGGGGCTACCACGCGCAGTTCAGACAGCCTTGATGGCTTCATGCCTTCGCAGTGATGCGTCAAAGCCCCGATCAGCAAGGGCTTGAGCGTTTCCTCGGCGCCTGTTAAAACTGCCTGCTTACCCACAATGGTGCATAAATCGTCCGCTGCTCAAACGCGGGCAAATCGTTGCGTAGCTAAGCACCAATTCCGGACTTTGAAATGAGTTGCGACACTCCAGCTGTGACAACATGTCGCACACGTTGCGCACCCTTGGCTGTCGCACATCACGATCTGTTTACTTGAGTTCTGAAATGCAAAACGCCCCGACCCTCTTATCGAGGCCCGGGGCGTTTTTGTTTACGGCGAGGCGTTGGATGAAGGGTTAGCGCAACGCTTTGCGATTACGCGAAACCAGCACCGGCACCAGCACCACCACCAGCACAAACGCTACCAGCGCCCATTGCGCCAGCGACAGCCCGAGGATCGGCGGATACGGCGTCGAGCAGAACCCGTCGACCTGGAAGCCCAGCGGGAAGATCTTCGCCAACGGCAGGTCATCGACGATCGGTTGCAGCACATCGATGCCACAGCTGACCGTTGGGTAGAACTGCGTATAAACGTGATGCCCGGCAACCGCGACACCGCCCAGAGCGCAGATCACCACCAGGGTTTCGAACACCGTCAGGCTGCGTCGTGTGCGCATCGCCGCGCCGATGAAAGCGAAGATCGCGATCAGCAACAACGCGTAACGTTGCAGGATGCACAACGGGCACGGCGCCTCTTCCAGCACCACTTGCATGTACAGCGCGCCGCCGATCAACGCCAGGCAGATGATGCCCAGCAACACCAGATAACGCCGCTCACGGCCCAATCGCATTGTTTCGTCACTCATCGCGTTTCCCTTCCGAAGATCAATTGCCCGCAAGTCTACACGCAGGCCCAAAGCTTTAAGAGCCTGACGCGCGCCGGGGGATGTCGGGGAATAGACGACAGGCTGGTTAAGGAGGGATTAATTGAGAGGTCTGAACCGAGGTGCAGTTATCGCGGGCAAGCGTTGCTCCCACAGGGGGCATGCCACAAATCCTGTGGGAGCAAGGCTTGCCCGCGATTGAAGCGGCGCGGTGAGACTGACTCACCGCGCCCACCAATTACTCCAAAGCAGAAGCCGGCCCAAAGAACTCATAACGGCTCTGTTTCTCCGGCACACCCAGTGCTTTCAAATGACGCTTGATCGCCGCCATAAACCCCTTCGGCCCGAGGAAGTAAGCATCCAGGTCACGCTGCTGCGGCAGCCATTCGCCCAACTGTTCCTGACTCAGCAAACCAACCTTGTCCGCCGCCGGGCTCACGCCGTCATCTTCGGCGTAGCAATAGAAGCGCTTGAGCTGCGGATGGCGCGCGGCCAAACCATCAATCCAGTCACGAAACGCATGCACGCTGCCATTACGCGCGCAGTGGATAAAGTGCACCGGCCGCTCGGTGGCCAACGCCGCTTCAAGCATCGCCAGCGTCGGCGTGATGCCGACGCCGCCGCTGATCAGCACCAGCGGTTTGTCGCTGGCGGTCAGAGTGAATTCGCCCGATGGCGGAAACAGCTGAATGCTCGAGCCGACGTGCAGGCTGTCGTGCAAGTGATTGGAAGCGCGACCACCGATTTCGCGCTTGACGCTGATGCGGTACTGGCCCTTGTCCGAAAGCGATGACAGCGAATAATTACGACGAATCTCTTCGCCATCCAGAATCAGCTTCATGCCGATGTACTGGCCAGGCTCGGCGGCGAGGATCGGGCCTTTGTCGGCCGGTTCGAAGTAGAAGGAAGTGATTTCCGCGCTTTCCTCAACCTTGGCCGCGACGATGAATTCCCGCGCGCCGCGCCAGCCGCCCGGTGCATGTTGTTTCTGGTCGTAAATGGCGGTTTCGGCGCCGATCAGAATGTCGGCCAACTGGTTATAGGCAGCACCCCACGCGGCGATGACTTCTGGTGTGGCGATTTCTTCGCCGAGCACTTCGGCAATCGCCCGCAGCAGGCAGGTGCCAACAATGGGGTAGTGTTCCGGCAGAATTTGCAGGGCCACGTGTTTGTTGATGATCTTCGCCACCAAATCGCCCAGTTGATCGAGCTGATCAATGTGCCGCGCGTACATCAACACACCGTTCGCCAGGGCACGGGGCTGATCGCCGCTGGCCTGGTGGGCCTGGTTGAACAATGGGCGGACTTGCGGGTATTCGGAGAGCATCATGCGGTAAAAGTGTGTGATCAACGCTTCGCCACCGCTTTCGAGCAGCGGCACGGTGGATTTGACGATGGCACGATCTTGAACGCTGAGCATAAGGGCGACTCCTGAGCTTTTATGTGAATGCCTTATGCTTATCAGTTTCCATGCCAAGAATTAAATCGTTAAAAATCAACATCTTAATTGGACAGTAGTCATATCGACACAGGCTGTTTTATAGTCACGACGACTACACGGAGTCAATATGACCGCAAAATCGCTGCTGACTGCTTTGCTTCCCCTGGTCTCCGACCTGTCCCGCGAACTGCCCGAGGGTGAGCGCTATCGGCGTTTGCTCGAGGCCATGCGCGCTCTGCTGCCCTGCGATGCCGCCGCACTGCTGCGCCTCGACGGCGAGTGGCTGGTGCCGCTGGCCGTGGACGGTTTGAGTACCGACACCTTGGGTCGGCGCTTCAAAGTCAGCGAACACCCGCGCTTCGAGGCGCTGCTGAGCAGTCCCGGGCCGACACGTTTCGCCGCCGACAGCGACTTGCCCGACCCGTATGACGGCTTGGTCGACGGCCTCGACGATCATCTGGAAGTCCACGACTGCATGGGTTGCCCGCTGTTTATCGATGAACGGCCGTGGGGCCTGTTGACCCTCGATGCGCTGGACCCGGAGCAATTCGAGCCAATCGAGCTCGACGCCCTGCAAGCCTTCGCCAGCCTCGCCGCCGCGACGGTGAACGCCGCCGAGCGCATCGAACGCCTGGCCAATCGTGCTGAAGACGAACACCAGCGCGCTGAGGTGTACCGTCAGGCCAGCGGCCAGCAGAACCGCGAGATGATCGGCCAGAGCAAGGCGCACAAACGCCTGGTGGAAGAAATCAGTCTGGTCGGCGGGAGTGATTTGACCGTGCTGATCACCGGCGAAACCGGGGTCGGCAAAGAGCTGGTGGCGCAAGCGATTCACGCCGCCTCGCCGCGCGCCGACAAACCGATCATCAGCCTCAACTGCGCCGCACTGCCGGACACCTTGGTCGAAAGCGAATTGTTCGGCCACGTGCGCGGCGCCTTTACCGGCGCGACCAGTGATCGTCGCGGCAAGTTTGAACTGGCGAATGGCGGCACGCTGTTTCTCGATGAAGTCGGCGAGCTCTCGCTGACGGTGCAGGCCAAGTTGCTGCGCGTGCTGCAAAGCGGTCAATTACAGCGCTTGGGCTCGGATAAAGAGCATCAGGTGGATGTGCGGCTGATCGCGGCGACCAACCGGGATCTCGCCGAGGAAGTGCGCAGCGGCCGATATCGTGCGGACTTCTATCATCGCTTGAGTGTTTATCCTTTGTTGGTCCCGGCATTGCGCGATCGCGGGCGGGATGTGTTGCTGCTCAGCGGTTTTTTCCTTGAGCAGAACCGCTCGCGCATGGGCCTGAACAGCCTGCGTCTGAACAGCGATGCGCAAGCGGCGTTGCTTGCGTATGCGTGGCCGGGGAACGTGCGGGAGCTGGAGCACTTGATCGGCCGCAGCGCGTTGAAGGCGCTGGGCAATTGCAAGGAACGACCGAAGATTCTCAGTTTGAGCGCGGCGGACCTGGACTTGCCGCACGGCAGCGTCGAGCCGGCGGCTGAAGCGGTGGCGGCCAGCGCGGCGGTGTCGGTGTCGGTGTCGGTGTCGGGGGATTTGCGTGTGGCGACCGAGAATTATCAGCGGCAATTGATCAGCGCCTGCCTGGAACGCCACCACAACAACTGGGCCAGCGCGGCCCGTGAGCTAGGCCTCGACCGGGCGAATCTTGGGCGCATGGCCAAAAGATTGGGGATGAAATAACCCAATTGTATTGACCTGCACAATCCGTGTGGCGAGGGGGCTTGCCCCCGTTCCAGTGCACAGCACTGGCAAGATTCTGAAAACTCTCTGGATTTTGGCGCCGCTTCGCAACCCAACGGGGGCAAGCCCCCTCGCCACAGGGGTTCGCCGTTGGGCCGAAATGAGTGATTAGCCTAAAGCCTGCCCGCAACAAGTCGATAACCCGGCATCAATAGCTTTTGGCGACTAACCCTCGCCCATCACCTTTCTCCAAAGAAGGTTTTTATGTCCACCACCAAAGCCCGCGCAGATTCACTTTCGCTTCTGCTGTTTACCTTGCGCAGCGGCAAGTTGATGGCGATCAACCTGCTCAAAGTCAGTGAAATCATCCCCTGCCCGCCGCTGACCAAACTCCCGGAATCGCACCCGCACGTCAAAGGCATCGCCACGTTGCGCGGCGCGTCGCTGTCGGTGATCGACCTCAGCCGCGCCATCGGTGAGCGGCCGCTGGAAGATCCCAACGGCGGTTGCCTGATCGTCACCGACGTCAGCCGCTCCAAGCAGGGTTTGCACGTGCAAGCGGTGAGCAAGATCGTCCATTGCCTGACCACCGACATTCGTCCGCCACCGTTCGGTTCCGGCGGCGTGCGCTCGTACATCACCGGCGTGACCTCGGTCGATGGCGTGCTGGTGCAAGTGCTGGACATCGAAAAAGTCATCCACGGCATCGCCCCGGCGCAGATCGAAGTGGCGCCGACCGAGCTGAGCATGGAAGACGCTGAAGTGCTCGGCAACGCGCGGATTCTGGTGGTCGATGACAGCCAGGTGGCGCTGCAACAATCGGTGCACACCTTGCGCAACCTCGGCCTGCAATGCCACACCGCGCGCAGCGCCAAAGAAGCCATCGACTGCCTGCTCGACCTGCAAGGCACGGCGCAGCAGATCAACCTGATCGTTTCGGACATCGAAATGTCGGAGATGGACGGCTACGCGTTCACCCGCACCCTGCGCGAAACCCCGGACTTTTCGCACCTGTATGTGCTGCTGCACACCTCGCTCGACAGCGCGATGAACAGTGAAAAAGCACGCCTCGCCGGGGCCAACGCGGTGTTGACCAAGTTCTCCTCGCCAGAACTGACCAAATGCCTGATCGCCGCCGCCAAGGCGGTCGCCGAGCAGGGCCACTGAGTGGTGGCCGAGCAATTCTGTTTTCTGCTGCGGCGCAATCTCGCCGAGCCGCTGCCGCCGGTTGTCTGGCCGACCGGCATCGAATTGAGCCAATACCGTCCGCAACTCGCGGTAGCCGTGCACCAGTTGATGGAGCTGGGTTATCGCGAGGGCGGTGGTCGCGTGCCGGCGCTGGACGCCTGGCAGCAGCGCTTTGAAACCGATCCGGAATATGACCCGAGCCTGTGTTTTATTGCCTTGGATGGCGAAGGAATCGTCGGCGTTTGCCAATGCTGGACCAGCGCTTATATCAAAAACCTGGTGGTGCACCCGCGCGCGCAAGGTCGTGGCTTGGGCCGGACGTTGTTGCTGCATGCGTTCACGGTGTTTGCGCAGCGGCGTGAAGGCTTTGTCGATTTGAAGGTGTTGGAAGACAACCTGCGGGCGCAGCGGTTGTATGAAAGCGCCGGCATGCGCGTGGTTCGCCGGGAAGCGGTGCCAACCTGATTGATCGCCTTCGCGGGCAAGCCTTGCTCCTGCGGGGGAATGGTTTGCAATGTGGGAGTGAGCCTGCTCGCGATGAGGCCATCAGGCATACTCCATCCTCGGTCAATAACCATAAGGATGCTGCCCCGATGAAACTCACCACCCTGCTCGCCCTCAGCTTCACTGCCCTCGCCTCTCAGGCCCACGCCTCCAGCCCGGACGCCTGGGCCGCTTTCGACAAAGCCGTACTCGCCAGTTGCACTAAGGCCAGTGGTCTCAAAGACGCGAAACCTGTCGGCAACGCCGCGCAATTCGATGATCGCGTCGGTTACGTCGCCGTTCTCCTGCAAGGCCAATACCCGCAAAAACACATGAAGGGTCAGCAAGGCAGCGAGCTGTGCCTCTACAACAAGCAGAGCAAAACCGCGTATGTCACCGAGTGGGACTCGATTCGCCCCGCCGCGAAAAAGCCTTGAGTGGCGCATAACTTGCTTCGACGGCTGTCTGTGCGATGGCTTTCCGTCGCCACTTGATGCACTCACATTTGGCCGGTCGAACAATGAACACGACGTTTTCCTGCGTAGGTTGCGGCAAATGCTGCACTGATCACCACGTGCCCCTGACCCTGAAGGAAGCCCGTATGTGGGCGGCTGACGGTGGTCAGGTGATCGTGTTGGTCGAAGGCTTTTTGAGCAATGGCCTGGGCCTGCCGCTGCAACAGCGCGAGCATGCCGAACGGCGCTCGGTGCGGGTTCGCAGCGGTGCCAGCGAGGCCTATGTGGCGATCACTTTCGCCGCTTACAACGTCGGCGCCTGTCGGAATCTTGACGAAGACAATCTCTGCCGCATCTACGAACGCCGGCCGCTGGTGTGTCGTATCTATCCGATGGAAATCAATCCGCATATTCCGCTGAACACGGCGGTCAAGGAATGCCCGCCGGAGTGTTGGGAGCAAGGCCCGGACCTGATTGTGGGTGGCGAATTGGTTGATCAGGAACTGCTGACGCTGATTCAGCGCTCACGTCAGGCTGACCGCGATGATGTGCAGACCAAGGATGTGATTTGCGGCTTGCTGGGGATTCGCACGGCGGCGTTGAAGGGTGATGGATTTACTGCGTATCTGCCGCAGATGGACGCGTTTGCGTCGATTGTTGATCAGGTCGCGGCGCAGCAGCCGCAAGCGCCGGGCGGTGACTGGTTGTTTCACGTCTCGGGCGATGACATTGCCGGGCAAGTGTTGGCTGCCGGGGCTGAAGTGGCGACCGAAGTGCCGGTCAACTATGCGTTTATCTCGCTGCGGGCGGCTTGATCCTAGAAGTGTATCGGCCGTCTTGGCCTCATCGCGAGCAAGCTCGCTCCCACAGGGATTTCGAAACGCCATAGACCTACTGTGGGAGCATAGCTTGCTCGCGATTGGCGCCAGACCTGCCCCCCCTATAACCCGAAGCGCTCAAAATCCCCTGTGGGAGCAAGCTTGCTCGCGATGGCGCCAGACCGGCCACCACCGCTCTATCAGCGAACAGCCACCGCCAGACACTCAACCTCGACCCGCGCACCCAACACCAATGCTTTAGCGGCAAATGTCGTACGCGCCGGCAAGCGGTCTGCCGGGAAGTAGCGTTTGTACACTTCATTCATCGCGTTGAATTCCTTGATGTCAGCCAGAATCACCGTGCACTTGGCCACGTTATCCAGCGAAGAACCGTGGCTTTGCAGCGCGGTGCGCAGGTTTTCCATGGTCTGCACCGTCTGCGGGCCGATGCCGCCCTTCACCAGTTCGCCGTCAGCGCCCGAGCCAAGCACGCCGGACAGGTAAACCGTGTCGCCAATGCGCACCGCATCCGAGAATGGCAGGCCTTCGTCGCCAGGAAAGTAGATCGGCGAATCGAGCGCTTCGGCCGGCAAGTAGCGCTGGGTGATCATCTGGTACTGGCCATTCTGCTTCAGGCGTTCCAGCGCCGCGTTGAGCTTGTCGCGCAATGCCATGTCGCTTTTGCGCACTGCCATCGCCACGCCACTGCCGAGCATCGGATCGTCGAGCGCCGGGCCGGCGAAGGCGAATGCCTGACCCTGCGGCTGAGCCAGCAACGCATGGGCGATTTCAATCGAGTCTTGCAGCGTGGCGTCGATTTCACCGGCCTGCAGGCTGGCAATCAATTGATCGTTGAACCTGAAACTGCGCACCGTCACCCCGGCAACCTGCCAACGCGCCTTGGCAAACGCCTCGCGGCTGGTGCCCGCCAGCACGCCGATACGCTGGCCTTTGAGTGATTCGGCAGTTGGCTGTAGCGCAGAACCCTGGCGCGCCACCAGACGGCTGCTCAGCGGGTAAAGGTTTTCAGTGAAATCGATGCGCTCGCGCCGCGCAGCCGTGGCGGTCATTGGCATGATCACGTCGAAACGCTTGGCTTCCAGCGCTTCGATGTTGGTGGCGTAATCCTGATCGACCCAGACGCAGCTGGATTTCAATTCCGCGCACAGCGCGTTGCCCAACTCGATGTTTAACCCGACCAGTTGACCATTGTCGTCACGACTTTCGAACGGTGGGACCAACGCTTCGACGCCGAAGCGGATCTGCGGCTCGACCGCAGAAGACACGCAACCGGTGGTCAAAGCCACCAGCGACAGCACAGAGAGGATTTTCAGCAGAGGCATTTCAGTGGCCTTCATCGAACATTCACGGGGAGTGAATCTTCGACGAGTGACCACCGACTTTCCCAGAGGACAAATCGCTCATTCCTGTGGGAAGAATCTTTAAAACACGCAGACTTTTTTCAGGCCAATGGCCGGCTAAACGTCAGCGTTTGCCCATCGAACGACGCGTACCCGGTGGCGCTGCGCCAGGGGTTTTGGTGTGGCCGTTCTTGGCGCCGTTCTTGTACCACGGCTGATTGGCATTCTTGGCGGCGGCCAGTTCGCCCGGTTTGAACGGAAACTTGAACGCCGGGATCGCGGCTTTTTCGCTGTCTGCGCTGGAGTCGACGCTGTCTGGCAGGTCTGCCGGCTCATCGCTCAAAGCGTCGGCGACCGGCGGTTGTGTCGGGGAAGTCATGAAAGCTCCGGGTGGTGCACAAAGAGTCGGGCCCGGTGGGTGGACCGCGAAAGGCGCGAGTATACCTGTGTCGGGAGCGGCAAGCTGCAAGCGGCGAGTTTCAAGCGACAAGTAGTCGGTCTGTAGGTTTGGCGGTGACGGGTCTGACGCCTTCGCGGGCAAGCCTCGCTCCTACAGGGAATGCATTCCAAATGTAGGAGCAAGGCTTGCCCGCGATGAACGATAACTCGGTCTATCTGGCGAACTACGTCTGCCAAACTGACAGCCGCGTCAGTTAGCAGTCACTTTCCTGACCGGGTCACAGGACTATAACGGGAGGTATAAAATCCGACGCTATTCCCGTCCCTCCAGCCCCGGCGCCTCTTTCGCATGCGAATCCACAAAAAATCCGCGTTGATCGCTGTCCCGCTGATCGTCCTGGCGGCGCTGATCCTGTGGTACGCGACTAAACCGGCCACCGCCAAACTCGCCGCGCCGACCGCGATTCCGGTGCGCGTGGTGACAGTTGCCGCGAAAGATGTCCCGCGTTACGTCAGCGGCATCGGCTCGGTGCTTTCGCTGCACAGCGTGGTGGTCCGGCCGCAGATCGACGGCGTTCTCACCAAGTTGCTGGTCAAGGAAGGTCAACTGGTCAAGACCGGCGACCTGCTCGCTACGATTGACGACCGTTCGATCCGCGCCAGCCTCGATCAGGCGCGCGCGCAACTCGGCGAGAGCCAGGCGCAGTTGCAAGTGGCGCAGGTCAACCTCAAGCGCTACAAGCTGTTGAGCGTCGACGACGGTGTGTCCAAGCAGACTTACGACCAGCAACAAGCGCTGGTCAACCAGCTCAAAGCCACCGCGCAAGGCAATCAGGCGTCCATCGACGCCGCGCAGGTGCAGCTTTCCTACACGCAGATTCGCTCTCCGGTCACCGGTCGCGTCGGTATTCGCACAGTCGATGAAGGCAATTTCCTGCGCATGACCGATACCCAAGGGTTGTTCACGGTGACGCAGATCGATCCGATTGCCGTGGAGTTTTCCCTGCCCCAGCAAATGCTGCCGACCCTGCAAGGCCTGATCGGTGACCCGCAACGCGCGCAAGTGAAGGCCTACATCGGCGCCGAGACCGACGGCGAAACCGGCAACCTGCTGGGCGAAGGTCACCTGACGCTGATCGACAACCAGATCAACGCCAACACCGGGACGATTCGCGCCAAGGCTGAATTCAACAATCCGGGGCAAAAGCTCTGGCCGGGCTTGCTGGTCACGGTAAAAATTCAGACAGCGTTGAGTAAAGATGCGCTGGTGGTGCCGCCGACAGTCGTACAACGTGGGCTCGATCAACACTTCGTCTACCGGGTCAACGGCGACAAAGTCGAAACTGTGCAAGTGCAAATGGTCTATCAGGGCAGCGGCCAGGACATCATCAGCGGGGTCAAACCGGGCGACATATTGGTCAGCGACGGGCAGTCGCGGCTCAAACCCGGTTCAACCGTGCAAGTCCTCAGCGAGCCGCCGCAAGTGGTGCAAACGGAGCCCAAGCGATGAAAGGCCCTTCGGCGTGGTGCATCGATCACCCGGTCGCGACCATTCTGCTGACGTTTGCCCTGGTGCTGCTCGGCGTCATCGCGTTCCCGCGTTTGCCGATTGCGCCGCTGCCGGAAGCGGAATTCCCGACGATTCAGGTCAACGCGCAACTGCCCGGCGCCAGCCCCGACACCATGGCGTCGTCGGTGGCAACGCCGCTGGAAGTGCAATTCAGCGCCATCCCCGGCATGACCCAAATGACCTCGAGCAGCGCCCTCGGCTCGACCCTGCTGACCCTGCAATTCACCCTCGATAAAAGCATCGACACCGCCGCCCAGGAAGTTCAGGCAGCGATCAATACCGCCGCCGGCAAACTGCCCAAGGACATGCCGACGCTGCCGACTTGGAAGAAGGTCAACCCGGCCGACAGTCCGGTGTTGATCCT
The DNA here is from genome assembly GCF_002836905.1 of Pseudomonas sp. 43NM1. Lineage (NCBI taxonomy): Bacteria > Pseudomonadati > Pseudomonadota > Gammaproteobacteria > Pseudomonadales > Pseudomonadaceae > Pseudomonas > Pseudomonas sp. 43NM1. The sequence goes on from NZ_MKGS01000058.1 coordinate 45,162, forward strand.
CAGTGTCAGCTCGACGCAGATGCCTGGCACCGAACTCAGCGATCTGGTGGAAACCCTGCTCGCGCGTCAGATAAGCCAGATCGACGGTGTAGGGCAAATCAACATTACCGGTCAGCAACGTCCGGCGATTCGCGTCCAGGCCTCGGCGGACAAACTCGCCGCCATCGGCCTGACCCTCGCCGACATTCGCCTGGCGATCCAGCAAACCAGCCTCAACCTGGCCAAAGGCGCGTTGTATGGCGAGTCGAGCATTTCGACGCTGTCGACCAACGACCAACTGTTTCACCCCGACGAATACAGCCAACTCATCGTTTCCTACAAGGACGGTGCACCGGTTCACCTGAGAGATGTCGCCAAAGTCGTCAACGGTTCGGAAGATGCCTACGTGCAGGCCTGGGCGGGTGATCGGCCGGGGGTCAATCTGGTGATTTCGCGGCAACCGGGGGCGAACATTGTCGAGACCGTGGATCGCATCCAAGCTGCGCTCCCGGGGCTTGAAGCGATGCTGCCGGCCTCGGTCGAGGTCAAGGTGCTGATCGACCGCACGCAGACAATTCGCGCATCGTTGCACGAGGTGGAAATCACCTTGCTGATCGCGGTCCTGTTGGTGGTGGCGGTGATGGCGCTGTTCCTGCGTCAGTGGTCGGCGACGCTGATCGTGTCGGCGGTGCTCGGTGTGTCGCTGATCGCCAGTTTTGCCCTGATGTACGTCATGGGTTTTAGCCTGAACAACCTGACGCTGGTGGCGATCGTGGTGGCCGTAGGGTTTGTGGTCGACGATGCGATTGTGGTGGTGGAGAACATTCACCGGCATCTGGAGGCCGGCGACGGCATGCGCGAGGCGGCGATCAAGGGTTCCGGCGAGATCGGGTTCACCGTGGTTTCCATCAGTTTCTCGCTGGTCGCAGCGTTTATTCCGCTGCTGTTCATGGGCGGCGTGGTCGGGCGTCTGTTCAAGGAATTCGCCCTCACTGCGACCTCGACCATCATGATTTCGGTGGTGGTTTCGCTGACCCTCGCGCCCACACTGGCGGCGCTGTTCATGCGCGCGCCGGTGCACAACGCCAATAGCAAAAAGACCTTCGGCGACCGTTTGCTCGCCGGGTATGAGAAAGGCCTGCGCCGCGCCCTCGCCCATCAGCGCTTGATGATCGGCGTATTTTTCCTGTCGCTGGGCTTGGCGGTGGCCGGCTACATCTTTATCCCCAAGGGTTTCTTCCCGATCCAGGACACTGGTTTTGTCCTCGGCACCACCGAAGCGGCGGCGGATATTTCCTACGGCGACATGGTGAAAAAACACTTGGCGATGGCCGAAATCGTCGCAGCGGACCCGGCCGTGCAAGCGTTTTCGCACTCGGTCGGCGTCTCCGGCAGCAACCAGACCATCGCCAACGGGCGCTTCTGGATCGCCCTGAAAAAACGCGGCGACCGCGACGTCACGGCCAGCCAGTTCATCGACCGGATTCGCCCGCAACTGATGAAAGTCCCCGGCATCGTCCTTTACCTGCGCGCCGGCCAGGACATCAACCTCAGCTCCGGCCCAAGTCGCGCGCAATATCAATACGTGCTCAAGAGCAACGACGGCGCGACGCTGAGCACCTGGACCCAACGCCTGACCGACAAATTGCGCAGCAACCCCGCGTTTCGCGATATTTCCAACGACCTGCAACTGGGCGGCAGCATCACCCACATCAGCATCGACCGCAGCGCCGCCGCGCGTTTCGGCCTGACTGCCAGCGATGTTGATGAAGCGTTGTACGACGCTTTTGGTCAGCGGCAGATCAACGAATTCCAGACTCAGATCAATCAATACAACGTGATTCTGGAGCTCGACACCCAACAACGCGGCAAGGCTGAAAGCCTGAATTATTTCTACCTGCGCTCGCCGTTGAGCGGGGAAATGGTGCCGTTGTCGGCGCTGGCCAAGTTCGACGCGCCGACCATCGGCCCATTGTCGATTGCCCACGACGGGATGTTCCCGGCCGCCAACATGTCCTTCAACCTCGCGCCCGGCGTGGCGTTGGGCGATGCGGTGATTCTGCTGAATCAGGCCAAAGCGGAAATCGGCATGCCGACCGCGATCAGCGGCAATTTCCAGGGTGCGGCGCAGGCGTTTCAGAGTTCGCTGGCCAGCCAGCCGTGGCTGATTCTGGCGGCACTGGTGGCGGTTTACATTATTCTCGGCGTGCTTTACGAGAGCTTCGTGCACCCACTGACGATCATCTCGACCCTGCCGTCGGCGGGATTGGGCGCGGTGATCATGTTGTGGATCTGCGGTCAGGACTTCTCGATCATGGCGTTGATCGGCCTGGTGTTGCTGATCGGCATCGTCAAGAAAAACGGCATCCTGATGATCGACTTCGCCCTCGAAGCGCAGCGCAGCAGGGGCTTGCCGCCGGAAGAGGCGATTTATCAGGCGTGCATCACGCGGTTCCGGCCAATCATCATGACCACCCTCGCCGCCCTGCTCGGCGCGCTGCCGCTGATGCTCGGTTACGGCACCGGCGCCGAGCTGCGCCAGCCGCTGGGGATCGCGGTGGTCGGCGGTTTGCTGGTGAGCCAGGCGCTGACGTTGTTCACCACACCGGTCATATACTTGTGGCTCGAGCGACTTTTTCATAGACACTCCCACCCACCAGCGCCCGCGCCTGCAACGGCGCTGGCGACCACAGACTGAGGCGGGGTCATGCGCGTTCTGATTATTGAAGACGAGGAAAAAACCGCGGATTACCTGCATCGCGGCCTCACGGAACAGGGTTACACCGTCGACGTGGCGCGCGACGGCGTCGAAGGTTTGCACCTGGCGCTGGAAAGCGATTACGCGGTAATCGTTCTCGACGTAATGCTGCCGGGGCTCGACGGCTTCGGCGTGTTGCGTGCGTTGCGCGCGCGCAAACAGACGCCGGTGATCATGCTCACCGCCCGCGAGCGCGTCGAAGACCGGATCAAAGGCCTGCGCGATGGCGCCGACGATTACCTCGGCAAACCGTTTTCCTTCCTCGAACTGGTCGCGCGCCTGCAAGCGCTGACCCGCCGCAGTGGCGGCCACGAACCGGTGCAAGTGAGCATCGCCGACCTGTGGATAGATTTGATCAGCCGCAAAGCCACACGCGCCGGCGCCCGACTGGACCTGACCGCGAAAGAGTTTTCGCTGCTCAGCGTGTTGGCCCGGCGCCAGGGTGAAATCCTCTCGAAAACTGCAATTGCCGAGATGGTCTGGGACATTAATTTCGACAGCGACGCGAACGTCGTCGAAGTCGCGATCAAACGCCTGCGCGCCAAGCTCGACGGGCCGTTCGACGAGAAATTGCTGCACACAATTCGCGGCATGGGTTATGTGCTGGAGAGCCGTGGTGTCCAGTAATTCAATCGCGCTGCGCCTCAGCGGGATGTTCACGCTGGTGGCGGCGCTGGTGTTTCTGTTGATCGGCTGGGCGTTGTATCAGCAGGTCGACAAAGGCCTGGGCTTGTTGCCCGAAGCCGAGCTGGATGCACGGTACAGCGTGCTCGAATCCACGGTCGGCCGGTATGGCACGCCCGAGCATTGGGTGAAGATCAATAACAAGCTCAAGCTGCTCGGCGAAGAAGACAAGCGCATCAGTTTCTGGATCGTCAGCGGCGATCCGCAGTATGAATACGGCCACATCACCCCGCAGATCCGCGACTTCGCCGCAGGGCCGTTGGGCCGCCGCGATTTGCATTTGCCGGGGCATGATTCGCCGCTGAAAGTGCTGGTCAGTCAGTTCCCGGCCAAGGACCAACGCCCGCCGTTGCGCTTCATGATCGGCATCGACACCGAGACGATTTTGCAGACTCAGCACCACTTGCTGATTGCCCTGATCAGCCTGGCGATTGTCGGCGTGTTGCTGGCCTCGGCGCTGGGTTATTGGGTGGCGCGGATCGGCCTCAAGCCGTTGATCAAACTGTCCCAGGAAGCCCAGCGGCTGGCGCCGCCATTGCGCTCGGGACGTTTGCGTCTGTCGCCATTGCCGCCGGAGCTGGACCAATTTGTCAGTTCGTTCAACGCGACACTGGAGCGCGTCGAACAGGCCTATTCGCGGCTGGAATCATTCAATGCCGACGTCGCGCATGAATTGCGTTCGCCGCTGACTAACCTGATTGGCCAAACCCAGGTCGCGCTGACCCGCGGGCGTTCGGCGGAACACTATTTCGAGGTGCTGCAATCCAATCTCGAAGAGCTTGAGCGGCTGCGTTCGATCATCAATGACATGCTGTTTCTGGCCAGCGCCGACCAGGGCAGCAAAGCGACAAAACTGACCACGACCTCGCTGGCCGATGAAGTGGCGACGACCCTCGAATATCTGGATTTCATTCTCGAAGATGCGCAGGTTGAGGTGCAGGTCAGCGGTGACGCGCAGGTGCGGATCGAGATCGCGCATCTGCGCCGGGCGTTGATCAACCTGCTGAGCAACGCGGTGCAACACACCGAGCCCGGGCAGGTGATTCAGGTGCGGATCGAGGCGGCGGAGCATCAGGTGAGCATCGGCGTGGCCAACCCCGGAATGCCGATTGCCAGCGAGCATCTGCCACGCTTGTTCGAGCGCTTTTACCGCGTAGACGCGTCGCGCAGCAACAGCGGCAATAACCATGGCCTCGGTTTGGCCATTGTGAAAGCGATTGCGCTGATGCACGGCGGGGATGTTTTTGTGCGCAGTGATCACGGGGTTAACACCTTCGGCATTCACCTGCCGGTCTGACTCGGATCGACTCTGAATCCACCCCTCACCCTAACCCTCTCCCCAGAGGGTAGAGGGGACTGACCGAGTTGCTCTGAGAGCCACATCGACCTGATATATCGAGTTGAACTCGAGTTCTGAAAAGCCCCCGATCGGCTCCCTTTCCCCCTCTCCCCTATGGCGAGAGGGGACTGACCGAGTTGTTCTTAGGGCCACATCGACCTGATATATCGAGTTGAACTCGAGTTCTGAAAAGCCCCCGATCGGCTCCCTTTCCCCCTCTCCCCTATGGCGAGAGGGGGCTGACCGAGTTGTTCTCAGAGCCACATCGACCTGATATATCGAGTTGAACTCAAGTTCTGAAAAGCCCCCGATCGGCTCCCTTTCCCCCTACCCCTATGGCGAGAAGGGACTGACCGAGTTGTTCTTAGGGCCACATCGACCTGATATATCGAGTTGAACTCGAGTTCTAAAAGCCCCCGATCGGCTCCCTTCCCTCCTATCCCCTATGGGGAGAGGGGACTGACCGAGTTGTTCCTAGAGCCACATCGACCTGAAATATCGAGTTGAACTCGAGTTCTGAAAAGCCCCCGATCGGCTCCCTTTCCCCCCTCCCCCCTATGGCGAGAGGGGACTGACCGAATTGTTCTCAGAGCCACATCGACCTGATATATCGAGTTGAACTCGAGTTCTGAAAGGCCCCCGATCGGCTCCCTTTCCCCTATCCCCTATGGCAAGAGGGGACTGACCGAGTTGTTCTCAGAGCCACATCGACCTGATATATCGAGTTGAACTCGAGTTCTGAAAAGCCCCCGATCGGCTCCCTTTCCCCCTCTCCCCTATGGGGAGAGGGCTGGGGTGAGGGGTGGTTCTTCCAACCGACGCAAAACCCAACTATTGCTTCTCACGCAATAGTCCTTTCTGAAATCAGCTCTGTTTCCCTTCGCCACAGCGCCTTAACCTTCGCGCACCAAACAGCACTTGCCAAGCAAGAAGGTTTTAAAGATGTCCAACACTATGGGTATTGCCAGCGCTTTCGTCATGTCCGCCTTATTCCTGTCCCCGGTTGCCATGGCGGAAGAATCGCCAGCCTTCGTCGCGCAAAACGCGGCGCGGGAAGACGCCTTCCAGGCGCATCAGACAGAAATGACCGCCAAGGCCCAAGACGCTGCACAAACCCCTCAAGCGTCGACTTCTGCTGCCCGGCCACAGGTTGAGAAAGACAGCTGATTACGCGTATCGCACCGTTTCCCTCGACACTTTTCATCGGCTCTTCCCGTTGAAAAGTTGTCTTCAAAGCCGCTGCTATCAGCGGCTTTTTTTCGTTGTGCAGAAAACACGTTTCAAAACGTCTCCCTAAACAAGAAATAAAAAACGTCGATCCATGAACTGACGTTGATGACCAAAAGGAGCTGTACCGCACGTGTCTTTTACTCTAAAGCTGAGCCCGTTGTTCATTGCAATTGCTGCAACGATGTCCGCCAACGCCCAAGCCGCCGATGAGGCGAGTCAAGAAGGTTTTGTCGAAGGGTCAAGCCTTAACCTCAACGCTCGCAATTACTACATGAACCGCAATCGCCTGCAGAACGCCGATGACAACATCGAGTGGGGCCAGGGTTTTCTCGGTCGGTTTGAATCCGGTTTCACCCAAGGCACCGTCGGTTTCGGCATTGACGCCCACGCGATGCTCGGGTTGAAACTCGATGGCGGTGGCGGCACCGATGGTTCGAGCATCCTGCCGATCGGCGCGGGCAACGGCAAAGCGCCGGGCTCGTTTTCCACCGCCGGCGCTGCGTTGAAAATGCGCGCGTTCGACACCGAATTGAAGGCCGGCGACTTGTTCCTGACCAACCCGGTGATCGCCGGCGGCGACACCCGCATGTTGCCGCAGACCTTTCGCGGGGTCAGCCTGACCAATACCAGTTTCGATGGCTGGATGATCGAAGGTGGCCAAGCCAGTTTCACCAAACCGTACAACCAGAGCGGCCATAAACGCATCGGCGCCTCCTACGGCACCCTGGCCGACGGCGACAACAGCGAGCACCTGAACTGGGCCGGCGTGGTCTGGAGCGGTTTGCCGGGTTTGACCAGCAGCCTGTACGCCGCTGAGCTCAAGGACATCTGGAACCAGTACTACTACGATCTGGATTACACCTACGCGGTCAACGAGATGGTCAGCCTCAACCCGGGCCTGCATTTCTACCACACGCAAGACACCGGCGACGCGTTGCTGGGCAACATCGACAACAACACCTACAGCCTGCATTTTACCGTCGCCGCCGGTAATCACAGCGTCACCGCCGCGTATCAGCGGGTCAACGGCAACACGCCGTTCGACTACATCAGCCAGGGCGACAGCGTATTCCTCGACAACTCGCAGCAATACTCGGACTTCAACGGCCCGAACGAGCGCTCGTGGAAACTCAAATACGTCTACGACTTCATTGGCGTCGGCGTGCCGGGCCTGACCTCGGCAGTGTCTTACTCGCGCGGTGAAACCGATCTGACCAAGGTCGACCCGGACAGCAAGGGTTACGCCTCGTGGTACAGCGCCGATGGCAAACACGCCAAGCACTGGGAACGCGATATCGATTTGAAATACGTGGTCCAGCAAGGTCAGGCCAAAGACTTGTCGCTGCGCCTGCAATGGGCCACCAACCGTGGCGGCAACGGCTACGGCGCGCTGGATCAGGACACCGACGAATACCGCGTGATCGTCGATTACCCGTTCAACGTGTTCTGAAACCCGGCTGACCAGCTAACGCAAAAAACTGCAGGAGCGAGCCTGCTCGCGAAAGCGTTTTGTCAGTCATGACACGGCCTCTTCGCGAGCAGGCTCGCTCCTGCAGCCCGCCCTCCCAATATTCATGACTGTTTGCGGCATTAAGCGCGCGTCCTCCGGCAACGGCGGATATGCAACTAAGCTTATTAAGCCTTTTCAGCAGACAGCCAAACCATGATCGCCAGCCGCATCCCCGACATCCCGCGCAGGACCCGACGGCCAGAATGGCTGCTGCTTCTCGGCAGTTGCCTGACGGTGATCGCGATTGTCAGCATCGTCACTTACCTGTTGATCCGTGAACACGCGAATGCGCGCCAGGAAGCAACGCGCAGTGCGACGACCATTGCCCAACTGATCGACGCCGATGTGCTGCGCACCGTCGAGCTCTACGACTTGACCCTGCTGGGCCTGATAGCCGCTTCCCAACGCGATGACTTGAAGCAGATGTCGCCGCAAGTGCGGCATCTGGTGCTGTTTGATCGCTCCACCACCGCGCGCTTCAAGGGCGACATTTTGTTGCTGGATAAAAATGGCGAGGTGCTGGCCGACTCGTCGCTGATCCAGCCGAAACCGGGCAACTTCGCCGATCGCGATTACTTCCTCGCGCATCTCTCCAGCCGCGACAGCGGGATGTTTATCAGCCGCCCGTTCAAAACCCGCTGCGATTGCGAAGACCACGACCAGTGGCGCATCAGTTTCAGTCGACGCATCACCTCGCCCACCGGCGAATTCCTCGGCGTGGCGGTGGCGTCGATGCGCCTGGCGTACTTCGATGAGCTGTTCAACAGCCTGAACATCGGCAACGACAGCACGTTGAACATCATCAACAACGACGGCCTGCTATTGGCGCAAAAACCCTATTTGCTGAGCGATTCGATTGGCAAAAGCTTCGCCAACCGACCCAACGTCGAGCGCATCCTGCGCGAGGGCAGCGGCAGTTTCAGCAGCGTGTCGAGCATCGACCAGCAGCACCGTTTGTACACCTTTTCCCGAGTAGGCAATTTGCCGTTGACGGTGATCGTCGCGCTGTCCAGCCGCGAAGTGTTCGCCACGTGGCAACGCACGGCGCTGGTGGTCAGCGGCGCCACCGGTGTGTTGTGCATCGGCCTGCTGTGGTTGGCCTGGTTGCTTTCGCGCGAACTGCGCCTGCGCCACAACGCCGAGCGCGAATTGGCGCAACTGGCGGCCACCGATGCGCTGACCGGCACGGCCAACCGTCGAATGCTCGATCAGGTGCTGCGCCACGAGTGGTTTCGGGCGCAACGTTCCGGCAAACCGCTGTCGGTGCTGATGATCGATGCCGATCATTTCAAGGCGTTCAATGATCGGCACGGCCATCCGTGCGGCGACGAGGCATTGCGCGCGGTGGCGAAGGTGATCAGCAGCCATGTCCGACGGCCGGCGGATCTGGTCGCGCGTTACGGCGGCGAGGAGTTTTCGGTGATCCTCGCGGAAACCGACAGCGCCGGCGCACAGCAAATCGCCGAGCACATCCGCGCCGGCGTCGAACGGCTGCCATCGCTGGCGGGCGCGGATTCGCCGATTACTGTCAGTATCGGCATCAGCACCTGGACCACGGCCAGCGACATGAGTCTGGAGCGGTTGCTGTTTGCGGCGGACAAGGCGTTGTATCAGGCGAAAGAAGGTGGGAGGAATCGGGTGGTTGCCGACTGACTTTTGTGCTGCGTCGGCGGGTCTCTTCGCGGGCAAGCCTCGCTCCCACAGGTTTTTGCGGATCCCCTGTAGGAGCGAGGCTTGCCCGCGAAGGGGCCGTAATGTCTGCCACAAAATCCAGGCATAAAAAAAGGCCACCCGAGGGCAGCCTTCAAAAACTAGAGAGGTTTTTTGCTTACACGGCCGCAACAGGACGCATGTAAGAGATCGGTGCAGTGCTGGCGTCTTCGAAAGTCACGACTTCCCAAGCATCTGTCTGCTCAATCAACTTGCGCAGCAGCTGGTTGTTCAATGCGTGGCCGGACTTGAAGCCCTTGAACTCACCAATCAGGCTATTGCCCAGCAGGTAGAGGTCACCAATTGCATCGAGGATCTTGTGCTTCACGAATTCGTCTTCATAGCGAAGGCCGTCTTCGTTCAGTACACCATCCGCGTCGACCACAATAGCGTTTTCAACGCTGCCGCCGAGTGCGAGGTTGTGCTTGCGCAGGTACTCGATGTCACTCATGAAACCAAAGGTACGGGCGCGGCTGACTTCTTTTACGAACGAAGTGCTGGAAAAATCCACGCTTGCACTTTGTGTGCGGTTACGGAAAACCGGGTGATCGAAATCGATCTCGAAGCTCACTTTGAAACCTTCGAAAGGGACGAAAGTGGCGCGCTTGTCGCCGTCTTCCACTGTCACTTCCCGCAGGATCCGGATGAACTTCTTGGCCGCGTCCTGTTCTTCCAGGCCGGCCGACTGAATCAGGAATACGAAAGGTCCAGCGCTACCATCCATGATTGGAACTTCGGACGCGGAGAGCTCGACGTAGGCGTTATCGATGCCCAGGCCAGCCATGGCCGAGAGCAAGTGCTCCACCGTATCCACTTTGACGTCACCGTTGACCAGCGTGGTCGACATCGTGGTTTCGCCAACGTTTTCCGCGCGAGCGGGAATCTGCACCACAGGGTCCAGATCGGCACGAACAAACACGATGCCGGTGTCGATAGGTGCGGGCTTGAGGGTCAGGTATACCTTCTCCCCGGAGTGCAGGCCTACACCTGTGGCACGGATAATATTTTTCAGTGTGCGTTGTTTAATCATGGCTTGGGCCGCTTCAGCGCAAATTGCGAACTGGTATCAACAAAGGCTGGCGATAATAGCAGACCAGACCTTTGCTGAACACCAATCACCTTCATAGCCCTGATACATTCCATCAATCAGCCTGACGACGCAGGAATGCCGGGATGTCCAGGTAGTCCAGATCGTCCTGCGGATTCATCTTCGCGGCAGTCGCAGCACCGGCCTGAGCCTGGTTGCGCATGACGGTCGGACGGTCCAGGTCACGATAGTTGACAGCAGGCGCTTCCTGACGCGAAGGCGCTTGTTGCTGCTGCTGTTGCGACTGCGAAGCCACGGACGTGTGCATGGTGTTGTCGATAACCTTTACAGGCTTCTCGATTTTCGCGCCCAGACCAGTGGCAACCACGGTCACGTGCAATTCGTCGCGCATGTCCGGATCGATAACGGTACCGACCTTGACCATTGCGTGCTCGGAAGCGAAGGCTTCGATGATGCTACCCACGTCGGAGTACTCACCCAGGGACAGGTCAGGACCGGCGGTGATGTTCACCAGGATGCCGCGTGCACCTTGCAGGTTCACGTCTTCGAGCAACGGGTTGCGAATGGCCGCTTCGGTGGCCTCGCGTGCACGGTTCGGACCGCTGGCGCAGCCAGTGCCCATCATCGCCATGCCCATCTCGCTCATGACAGTCCGTACGTCGGCAAAGTCGACGTTGATCATGCCCGGACGCTTGATGATGTCGGAGATACCGCGAACGGCACCGGCCAGTACATCGTCTGCCTTGGCGAAAGCCGACAGCAGGCTGGCGTCTTTACCGAGGATGGTCAGCAGCTTCTCGTTGGGAATGGTGATCAACGAGTCGACGCTTTCAGACAGCAGACGGATACCTTCGTCGGCGATCTGCATACGCTTGCGACCTTCGAACGGGAACGGACGAGTCACCACCGCAACGGTGAGAATCCCCATTTCCTTGGCCACTTCAGCAATGATCGGCGCAGCCCCGGTACCGGTGCCGCCGCCCATGCCAGTGGTGATGAACACCATGTTGGTGCCCTGCAGGACTTCGGCAATGCGCTCACGGTCTTCGAGAGCGGCCTGACGACCTACTTCAGGGTTGGCGCCGGCGCCCAGACCTTTGGTCACGCCGGTGCCGAGTTGCAGGATGGTCCGCGCGCCGATGGATTTCAGCGCCTGGGCATCAGTGTTGGCGCAGATGAATTCAACGCCTTCAATGTTGCTCTTGACCATGTGATTAACAGCGTTTCCGCCGCCACCGCCAACACCGATAACTTTAATAACCGGGCTTGCGGGGATGTTGTCTACGAGTTCGAACATTTTCCCTCTCCTTTACGTTCTCTAGTTTTTTCGCCTACTGCGTTTGTTGCGGTCTTGCGGTGTTGCGGTAATTCTTCAGAAGTTGCCTTGTACCCAGCTCTTGATGCGATCGAGCAGAGCGGCTTTCGGTTCTTCATTGCTATAGCTGTCGCGGCTGCTGATGCCCGAGAACGAAATCCCGTCGGACTGCTTTTGCAGGCCGTACATCAACAAGCCAACGCCAGTCGAATAAATCGGGTTGCGTACCACGTCATCCAGACCTTTCACGCCGTGAGGCACGCCCAGGCGTACTGGCATGTGGAAGATTTCCTCGGCCAGTTCGACCGCGCCTTCCATCTTCGACGTGCCGCCGGTCAGGACGATGCCAGCCGGAATCAGGTCTTCGTAGCCGCTGCGACGCAGTTCGGCCTGGATCAGCGTGAACAGCTCGTCGTAACGCGGCTCGACCACTTCGGCCAAAGCCTGGCGGGACAGTTCGCGCGGTGGACGGTCGCCAACGCTTGGGACCTTGATGGTTTCACCCGCGCCGGCCAGTTTGGCCAGGGCACAGGCGTAGCGAATCTTGATTTCTTCGGCGTACTGGGTCGGGGTGCGCAACGCCATGGCGATGTCGTTGGTCACCTGATCGCCAGCAATCGGGATCACTGCGGTGTGACGGATCGCGCCTTCGGTGAAGATCGCGATGTCAGTGGTGCCGCCACCGATGTCGACCAGGCACACGCCCAGCTCTTTCTCGTCGTCGGTCAGCACCGAGTAGGCGCTGGCCAGTTGCTCGAGAATGATGTCGTCGATTTCCAGACCGCAGCGGCGCACGCATTTTTCAATGTTCTGTGCGGCGTTGACGGCGCAGGTCACCACGTGGACCTTGGCTTCCAGACGTACGCCCGACATGCCCAGTGGCTCACGAACGCCTTCCTGGTTATCGATCACGTAGTCCTGCGGCAACGTGTGCAGCACGCGCTGGTCAGCCGGAATCGCCACGGCTTGAGCGGCGTCGAGCACACGCTCAAGGTCGGCGGCGCTGACTTCGCGATCACGAATCGCGACGATGCCGTGCGAGTTCAGGCTGCGAATGTGATTGCCGGCCACGCCGACAAACGCCGAGTGGATCCGGCAACCGGCCATCAGCTGCGCTTCTTCGATGGCGCGCTGGATCGATTGCACGGTGGACTCGATGTTCACCACCACGCCTTTTTTCAGGCCACGGGACGGGTGGGTGCCGATCCCGACGATTTCCAGCGTGCCGTCGTCCGAGACCTCGCCGACCAGCGCCACCACTTTGGAGGTGCCGATATCGAGACCGACGATCATTTTGCCGCTTTGCACGTTTGCCATGGGTCCTGCCTCTTCTTAATTCTTCGCGACAGCGGGTTGGGCTGTCGTGGGCGCTACAGGTTCCCGCCAGCCAACAGCAAGGCCGTTGGCGTAGCGCAGATCGATGCGCGCAATGTTCGTAATCTGTTCTTTAAGCGTCTTGTCGTAGATGGCAATGAAGCGGCGCATCTTTTCCACCAGGTTGCCGCGTCCCAGCAGCAGTTCGATTCCCGGGCCAGCGCTGCCGGCGCCGGTGGTCAGGAACCAGCTGCCTCGTTCACGCAATTCCAGGCGTGCAATCGAGAAGCCCAATGGCCTGAGCATCTGGCTCAGCACCTGGTATTGCTGCATCACTTGCTGCTGGGCCCGCTGTGGGCCGAACAGTTGTGGCAAATGTTCGTAGTTCGCCAGTTCACGCGGGGTGAACGCCTGGCCCTGGTTGTTCAACAGCGACTCATCGCCCCAACGGGCCACGGGCAGTTGTTCTTCCAGGCGAATCACCACTTGATCCGGCCAGACCCGACGCACTTCGGCGTGGGCAATCCATGGCATGGTTTCCAGCTCGGTGCGCATGCTTTCCAGGTCGATGGTGAAGAAGCTCGACGCCACGTACGGGGCGATGCGCTGCTGCACGGCTTGCTGGCTGATGTAACTCAAATCGCCCTGCACGTTGATCTTGGTGATCGGCCGGTCGGCGTAGGGCAGCAACCGCTGCGCGCCTTCGTAGGTACCGAAGCCCAGCGCGACCAGCAACACTGGCCAGAACAGGGCTTTGAGAAAACCAAAATTGGCTTTCGGCAGGCGCGCAGACATCGGCTCTTTCGCCACCATTCGGCTGGCACCACGCGGCACCGGCTTGCGGCCGGGAGGTGCGGGGGGCTGATGTCGCAAATGCGCGCCTTGCATGGTCTTACCCTCGCGGCTCTTCAATGCTGGCGGCCAGAATCGCCAAAACCAGTTGCTGGAAATCCAGACCGGCAGCACGGGCCGCCATCGGCACCAGGCTGTGATCGGTCATGCCCGGCGCGGTGTTGACTTCGAGAAACCAGAACTGCCCTTCGGCGTCCTGCATCACGTCTGCCCTGCCCCAACCGGCAATACCCAGCGCCTCACAGGCTTTGGCCGTGAGGTCGATCAATTCCTGCTCTTTGTGGCTGTCGAGGCCGCACGGGATCCGGTACTGCGTATCGGCAGCCACGTACTTGGCGTCGTAGTCGTAGAAACTGTGCGTCGTGCCCAGGGCAATCGGAGGCAACACCTGGTCACGCAGGGTGGCGATGGTGAACTCCGGACCTTGAATCCATTGCTCGACCAACACTTGCGAATCGTAGGTAGCGGCCGCTTTCCACGCGTCGATCAACTCCGACGCAGAACTCACTTTGGCCATACCGATACTTGAACCTTCATGGGCCGGTTTGACGATCAAAGGGAAGCCCAGTTCCGTCGCCGCAGAAATACAATCCGCCTCGGAGCTCAGTACCGCATGGCGCGGCGTCGGAATGCCGAGGCTGTGCCAGACCTGCTTGGTGCGCAGCTTGTCCATCGCCAATGCGGACGCAAGGATGCCGCTACCGGTGTAAGGAATTCCCAGGCATTCGAGCAGGCCCTGCATGCTGCCGTCTTCACCGCCACGACCGTGGAGAATGATGAAGGCGCGATCGATTTTTTCGTTGAGCAAACGCTGCAGCAGGTCATCGCCGACGTCGAGGCCGAACGCGTCCACGCCAGCGCTTTGCAGTGCTTCAAGCACCGCGTTGCCGGACTTCAGCGAAACCTCACGCTCGGCACTCTTGCCGCCGAACAGCACGGCGACGCGGCCGAAGTCTTTCGGCGCGATCGTGGAGGCGAGGTTGGCGTAAGCAGCAGTCATTTCAACTTCCCCACAGTCGGCGCGGCAACCGCACCGGCGAACAACGGACTGGCGAGCAATTTCGGCGCAAGGCCACCGATGTCTCCGGCGCCCTGGCACAGCAGGATGTCGCCGGCACGCAGCAGCGGTTTCACCAGTGGCGCAAGGTCGACACCGCGCTCGATGTAGATCGGGTCCAACTGACCACGCTGACGGATGCTGTTACACAATTTGCGGCTGTCGGCGCCCGGGATCGGCTCTTCGCCCGCCGGATAGACTTCCATCAGCAGCAGGACGTTGGCATCGGCCAGGACATTGACGAAATCGTCGTACAGGTCGCGCGTGCGGCTGTAACGGTGCGGCTGGTAAACCATCACCAGACGACGCTCCGGCCAGCCACCGCGTACGGCTTTGATCACTGCCGCCACTTCGGTCGGGTGGTGACCGTAGTCGTCGACCAACATCACGTTGCCGCCGTCGACCGGCAGCTCGCCGTAGACCTGGAAGCGTCGGCCGACACCCTGGAACCCGGACAGGCCCTGGACGATGGCTTCATCGCTGACGCCTTCGTCGGAGGCGATGCAGATGGTCGCCAGCGCATTCAATACGTTGTGGTTGCCCGGCATGTTGACCGAAACGTCCAGCGGCTCGCGCTCAGGGCGCAGCACGGTGAAGAAGGTCTGCATGCCTTGCTGGCGCACATTGATTGCGCGCACATCGCAGTCATCGCCGAAGCCGTAAGTCACGGTTGGGCGTTTGACCAACGGGAGGATTTCACGCACCACCGGATCATCGAGGCAGACCACCGCCAACCCGTAGAACGGCAGGTTGTGCAGGAACTCGACGAAGGTTTTCTTCAGTTTGTTGAAGTCGCCGTCGTAGGTCGCCATGTGGTCGGCGTCGATGTTGGTAACCACGGCCACCAATGGCTGCAAGTGCAGGAAACTGGCGTCGCTTTCATCGGCTTCGGCGATCAGGTAACGGCTAGTGCCGAGCTGGGCATTGGTGCCAGCAGCATTCAGACGACCACCGATGACGAACGTCGGGTCGAGCCCACCGGCGGCGAACACCGAAGCGATCAGGCTGGTGGTAGTGGTTTTGCCGTGCGTACCGGCGACGGCGATGCCGTGGCGGTAGCGCATCAGCTCGGCGAGCATTTCCGCACGCGGCACCACCGGGATCCGGCGTTCCAGGGCGGTGGCGACTTCCGGGTTGGAAGTGTTCACGGCACTCGAAGTGACCAGCACATCGGCGTTGGCAGCGTTCTCGGCACGGTGGCCGATATAAATGTGCGCGCCGAACGATTCGAGCCGTTCAGTCACTGGCGATGCTTTGAGGTCGGAACCGGACACTTCATAGCCCAGGTTCAACAACACTTCGGCGATGCCACACATGCCCACGCCGCCGATACCGACGAAGTGGATTTTACGGATGCGGCGCATTTCCGGGTGCGGCATGGCTTTCTGATTCTCAACCATGGGCCACCTCCAGGCAGGTGTCGACAACGTTACGGGTAGCATCAGGTTTCGCCAGACGGCGGGCCGCGTTGGCCATGTCATTGAGTCGTTGCGGTTGCATCAGGACCTCTGTCAGGCGTGCGGCAAGATCTGCGGCGCCAGTCGTTCTTTGTGGCATCAGGAAGGCTGCGCCTTCACGGGCCAAATATTCGGCGTTGCGGGTCTGGTGATCGTCAATCGCGTGGGGCAAAGGCACCAGCATCGAGGGCAGACCGGCGGCGGCCAGTTCACTGATGGTCAACGCGCCTGCACGGCACACCACCAGGTCGGCCCAGCCATAGGCTTGGGCCATGTCTTTGATGAATGGCTGCACTTGCGCCTCGACGCCAGCCTCGCGATAGCGCTGCGCAGTCACTTCATCGTGGTTTCTGCCGGCCTGATGAAACACTTCCGGACGCAGGTCGGCGGCGACTTGCGACAGGGCTTCAGGCAGCAACTTGTTCAACGGTTCTGCGCCCAGGCTTCCGCCGAGGATCAGCAAACGCGCCTTGCGACCGGCCAGGGCTGGTCGCGGTGTTTCGAGGAACAGCTCGGTGCGCACCGGATTACCGGTGGTCCGACGGCTGTTCGACAGGGTAAAGGTGTCGGGGAACGCTTCACAGACTCGGGCGGCCAACGGCATCAGCAACCGATTGGCGGTACCGGCGACGGCGTTCTGCTCGTGAACGATGACCGGCACGCCAGACAGTTTCGCCGCGACGCCGCCGGGGCCGGTCACATAACCACCGAAGCCGACCACGCACACCGGCCGCAGCCGACGAATGATCGCCCGCGCCTGCCAGATCGATTTGAGCAACATCAATGGCGCCTTGAGCAGCGACAGTTTGCCTTTGCCGCGCAAGCCGCTGGCATTGATCCGATGCAGTTCCAGACCGGCCGCCGGGACCAGGTCATTTTCGATGCCGCGCGGCGTGCCAAGCCAATGCACGGTGTAGCCGCGTGCCTGGAATTCCCGCGCGCAGGCCAGCGCCGGGAACACGTGCCCGCCAGTGCCGCCGGCCATGATCAAAACGTTAGCGCCCATGGGTCGGCTCCTCGGCGAAGTCGCTCTCATGGAACTCCATCTCTTCACTGCCCAAGTGGGTTCGACTCTCCCACTCGATGCGCAGCAACAAGCCGAGACAGGCACAGCAGATCACCAACGAACTGCCGCCGTAACTGAGGAACGGCAAGGTCAAGCCTTTGGTCGGCAGCAGGCCGACGTTCACGCCGATGTTGATCAGGAACTGACCAATCCACAGGAACGACAAACCGTAAGCCACGTAAGCGGCGAAAAACTGCTTGGCTTTCTCTGCCCACAAACCGATGTACATGCCGCGAATACACACGAACACGAACAGCGCGACGGTGCACAACGAACCCACCGCGCCGAGCTCTTCGGCCAGTACCGAGAACACGAAGTCGGTGTGCGCTTCCGGCAGATAAAACTGTTTCTGCACGCTGTTGCCCAGGCCCACGCCCAGCCATTCACCGCGACCGAACGCGATCAGGGCTTGCGACAACTGATAACCGGCGCCGAACTGGTCGGCCCACGGGTCGGCGAAGTTGGTCAGACGCGCCATTCGATAGGGCTGTACCTGAATCAGCAACACCACCGCGCCAACCGCCAATACCACCATCAGCGAGAACCGGAACAGCCCGACCCCGCCAAGGAACAGCATCGCTGCCGCTGCGCCCATCATTACGACGGTGGCACCGAAGTCCGGCTCCATCAGCAACAGCCCGGCCATTGGCAGCAGCACGATGAACGGCTTGAAGAAGCCCATCCAGCTCTCGCGCACTTCTTTCTGCCGACGGACCAAATAACCGGCGAGGTAAATCACCACGAACACCTTGGCAATTTCGGATGGCTGCACGTTAAAGAAGCTGAACCCGATCCAGCGCATCGAGCCGTTCACTTCCCGGCCAATGCCCGGGATGATCACCATCACCAGCAAGCCGAACGCGCCGAGCAGCATCAGCCAGCCGAGGCGTTGCCACGTGGCGATCGGAATCATCATGGTGACGATGCAGGCACCGAGGCCCAGAACGATGTAGATCAAGTGACGGGTCATGTAATACAGCGCGCTGCCTGACTGCACGGCGGCCACTTCGGTGGAAGCCGAGGCAATCATCACCAGGCCGAGGCCGATCAAGGCGAGGCAACCAACGAGCATCGGGAAGTCGAGGTCGATACCGCGCCCGGTGATGATCGGCGACGGATACGGTTTGATGATATTTCGCAGGCTCATGCCAATTCCTCCACAGCGCGGACGAACTGGTGACCACGGTCTTCATAATTCTTGAACATGTCGAAACTGGCGCAGGCCGGCGACAACAGCACCGCGTCGCCGGGTTCGGCGATGGCGCGGCATTGGGCGACAGCTTCGTCCAGCGAGTTGACGCGAATCAGCGGCACGCCGTGGCCGATGGCCTGGCCGATCAAGTCGGAGTCGCGGCCCATCAGCACCACGGCGCGGCAGTTGGCCGCCACCGGATCGCGCAGATCCTTGAATTCGGCGCCCTTGCCGTCGCCACCGGCGATCAGCACGAGCTTGCCGTCGATGTCCGCGCCCAAACCTTCGATGGCAGCCAGTGCGGCGCCGACGTTGGTGGCTTTGGAGTCGTTGTAATAGCTCACGCCATTCAGGTCGCGGACCCACTGGCAGCGATGCTCAAGCCCGGCGAAGGTGCGCAGGCTGGCGAGCATGGCGTCGAACGGCAGGCCGACCGCATGACCCAGCGCCAGTGCCGCGAGGGCGTTGGACTGGTTATGCGCGCCGCGGATTTTCAATTCGCGCACCGGCATCAGGTTCTGGAATTCGAAGGCCAGGTACTTCTCGCCGTCTTCTTCGCGGATGCCGAATGCCTTGAAATCAGGTTTGCTCAAACCGAAGGTCCAGCACGGCTGGCCCTCGCCCATCAACGGACGGCTCAAGGCGTCCTGACGGTTGACCACAAACTGCTTGGCGCCACGGAAGATCCGGTGCTTGGCCAAGTGATAGGCCGGCAGGCCGCTGTAGCGGTCCATGTGGTCTTCGCTGACGTTAAGCACGGTCGCCACTTCAGCGCCGAGGTGGTCAGTGGTTTCGAGCTGGAAGCTCGACAGTTCCATGACGTACAACTCGACGTCGTCGCTGAGCAAGTCCAGCGCCGGCACCCCGAGGTTGCCGCCGACCGCGACACGTTTGCCCGCCGCCGCTGCCATCTCGCCAACCAGCGTGGTGACGGTGCTTTTGGCGTTGGAGCCGCTGATCGCAACAATCGGCGCTTTCGCGTTACGCGCGAACAGCTCGATGTCGCCGGACAATTTCACGCCACGGGCCGCAGCAGCCTGCAGCGCTGGAGTCGCCAGCGCCAGGCCGGGGCTCACGTAGAGCTCGTCGGCACGGCAGAGGAATTCGACGTCGAGCTCGCCACAACGCACTTCCACGTGCGGATAGTCACGCTTGAGCGTGGCCAGTTCCGGTGGATTTTCCCGCGTGTCGGCGACGGCAAACGACGTGCCCCGGTTCGCCAGAAAGCGAACCAGGGACATGCCGCTCTTGCCGAGGCCGACAACGATGCGGAAGTGGTCAGAAGCGATCAGAGACACTCGTTCTACCTCAGCTTCAGGGTGGCAAGGCCAACCAGTACGAGAATCACGGTGATGATCCAGAAACGCACGATCACGCGCGGCTCGGGCCAGCCCTTGAGTTCAAAGTGGTGGTGAATCGGCGCCATGCGGAACACGCGGCGCCCGGTCAATTTGAAGGAGGCCACCTGGATGACCACCGACAGGGTTTCCATCACGAACACGCCGCCCATGATGAACAGGACGATTTCCTGACGCACGATCACGGCGATGGTGCCCAGCGCGGCGCCGAGCGCGAGTGCGCCGACGTCGCCCATGAACACTTGCGCCGGATAGGTGTTGAACCAGAGGAAGCCCAGGCCCGCGCCGATCAATGCGCCGCAGAACACGATCAATTCACCGGCGCCGGGCACGTAAGGAATCAGCAGGTATTCAGCGAACTTCACGTTACCCGACAGGTAGCAGAAGATCCCCAGGCCACCACCGACCATCACGGTCGGCATGATCGCCAGGCCGTCGAGGCCGTCAGTCAGGTTGACCGCGTTGCTCGAGCCGACAATCACGAAATAAGTCAGGACCACAAAACCGATGCCCAACGGAATGCTGTGATCCTTGAGCATTGGCAGGATCAGCGTGGTTTCCACAGCGCTCGGGGCGGTCATATAAAGGAAGATCGCCGCGCCGAGGCCAAACACCGATTGCCAGAAATACTTCCAGCGGCTCGGCAAGCCCTTGGAGTTTTTCTCGATGACTTTGCGGTAATCGTCGACCCAGCCGATGGCGCCGAACAGCAAGGTCACCAGCAACACGGTCCAGACGTAACGGTTGCTCAGGTCAGCCCACAACAAAGTGCTGATGCCGATAGACGACAGGATCAGCGCGCCGCCCATGGTCGGGGTGCCGGATTTGGACAGGTGCGATTGCGGACCATCGTTGCGAACGGACTGGCCGATCTGCCGGTTCTGCAGAGTGCGGATCATCCACGGGCCGTAGCACAGCGACAAAACCAGCGCGGTCAGCACACCGAAGATCCCGCGCAGGGTCAGGTACTGAAAGACCGCGAAGCCTTTGTAGAACTGTTGCAGATACTCCGCTAGCAGCAGCAGCATTAATGATTCTCCAGACTGGACCCGCACAAAGCGGCGACGATGTTTTCCATCGCAGCGCTGCGCGAGCCCTTGATCAAAATGGTGGTGTTTGGGTCTTGCTCGGCGCCGAGGGCCTCGATCAGCTCAGCCTGAGTGCTGAAGTGACGAGCCTGCGGGCCGAATGCGTTCACGGCGTGAGCCATCATTGGCCCGACTGCGTAAAGCGCGGAAACCTTGCCACGGGCATATTCGCCCACGTCGCGGTGCCCCTGCTCCGCCCAGTCGCCCAACTCGCCGATATCCCCGAGCACCAGGACGGTGCGGCCGGAAAAGCCGGCGAGTATATCAACGGCGGCGCACATTGAGGTGGGGTTCGCGTTGTAAGTGTCGTCAATCACGCGCATGCCGTTGGTGGCCAGTTGCGCCACGGTGCGGCCCTTGACCGGTTGCACCGCGCCAAGTCCGGTGGCGATGCCAAACAGCGACACACCCAAGGCGTGCGCGGCAGCGGCGGCGGCCATGGCGTTGGCAACGTTGTGCACGCCGAGCAGGTTCAGTTGCACGCGTTCCACGCCTTCAGGGCTGTGCAGATTGAAGGACGGGCAACCGCGCGCATCGCGGTCCAGCTCGCTGCCATAAAAGTCGGCACTTGGATTGTTCAGTGCGAACGTCAGCACTTGGCGCTCGCCAGCACGGGCCTTCCAGATGCCGAAAGCCTTGTCGTCGAGATTGAGCACGGCGACGCCATCGGCATCCAGCCCTTCGATAATCTCGCCTTTGGCTTCGACGATTTTTTCCGGCCCGCCGAACTCGCCAACGTGGGCGGTTCCGGCGTTATTGAGGATGGCCACGTGGGGCTTGGTCATGGCCACGGTGTAGGCAATTTCGCCAAGGCGCGAGGCACCGAGTTCGATGACTGCGGCGGTATGTTCCGGCGCGAGTTCGAGCAAGGTCAGCGGCACGCCGAGGTCGTTGTTCAGGTTGCCACGGGTCGCGTGCACCGGACCGCGCGTGCGCAGGATGCTCGCGAGCATTTCCTTGACCGTGGTTTTGCCGCTGGAACCGGTGACTGCCGCGACCGGATTGCTGAAAGCGGCACGGTTCAGCGCGCCCAATTGGCCGAGGGCCTGGCGGGTGTCCGCGACC
Source organism: Pseudomonas sp. 43NM1 (assembly GCF_002836905.1). Lineage (NCBI taxonomy): Bacteria > Pseudomonadati > Pseudomonadota > Gammaproteobacteria > Pseudomonadales > Pseudomonadaceae > Pseudomonas > Pseudomonas sp. 43NM1. The sequence goes on from NZ_MKGS01000058.1 coordinate 67,184, forward strand.
AGCAATTGCGGCAGCGTGCTGTCGGCGACTTCGCGCTCGACCAATGCCGCCACCGCGCCTTTGCCAGCGACGTCGTTCAGATAGTCATGACCATCGAAACGTGGACCGGTCAACGCAATAAACAGTTGGCCCGGCTTGATCGCACGGCTGTCGATGCTGACACCGTCGAAACTGGCGTCGGCAGCAATCAGGCGCGCGTTCAATGCGCCGGCCAGTTCACTAAGCTTAAGGGCTTTAAGCATGGGCCACCTCCCACGCGGTCAAGGCATGATCGGCCTCGACCAGATCGGAGAAGGCGTGGCGCTGGCCGTTGATTTCCTGATAGTCCTCGTGACCTTTACCGGCCAGTACAATCACGTCATCGGCCGAGGCAGTGGCGATCAACTGCGCAATCGCCTGACCACGGCCAGCCACGAAGCTGACTTTATCCACAGCGCTGAAACCGGCGCGGATGTCATCGAAGATCACCGAAGGATCTTCGGTGCGCGGGTTGTCGTCGGTGACCAGCACGCCATCGGCCAGACGCTCGACCACTTCGGCCATCAGCGGACGCTTGCCGCGATCGCGATCACCGCCGCAACCAAACAGGCACAGCAACCGACCCTTGGCGTGTGGACGCAGGGCCATCAAGACTTTTTCCAGCGCGTCGGGCGTGTGGGCGTAATCGACCACCACCAGCGGCTGAGTACCGCCGCCCAAACGCTGCATGCGCCCGGCCGGACCTTCGAGTTTTGGCAGAACCTTGAGAATTTCGTCGAGCGCGTAGTCGAGGCCGAGCAAGGCGCCGATCGCCGCGAGGACGTTGCTCAGGTTGAAGCGCCCGAGCAGCGCGCTGCGCAGGTGATGCTGACCTTGCGGCGTGACCAGCGTGGCGCGCACGCCTTCGTCGTCAAACTGCGCTTCACGGCAATAAAGGTAGGCGCTGGAGTTTTCCAGGCTGTAGGTAATCAGGCGCGACTCACGTTTATCAGCGGCGAGTTGCCGACCGAATTCGTCGTCGAGGTTGATCACCCGGCATTTCAAATCGTTCCAGGCAAACAATTTGGCCTTGGCTTCGCCGTAGGCCTGCATGGTGCCGTGGTAATCCAGATGATCGCGCGACAGGTTGGTCATCACCGCCACGTCAAACGCCAGTGCGCTGACCCGGCCCTGATCCAGACCATGGGAAGAAACTTCCATGGCCACGGCTTTGGCCCCGGCCTTCTTCAGGTCGGCGAGGGTCGCTTGCACGGCAATCGGGTTCGGCGTGGTGTGCAGGCCGCTTTCCAGCGCGCCGTAGAAACCAGTGCCCAACGTGCCGACGATGCCGCAATGCTGGCCGAGCAAATCCAGTGCCTGCGCGACCAATTGGGTCACGCTGGTTTTGCCGTTGGTGCCGGTGACGCCCACCAGATTCAGGTGATGGCTCGGCTCGCCATAAAAGCGCCCGGCGATGTCCGACAGCTGCGCCGCCAGACCTTTGACCGGAATCAGCGGCACATCGGTGATCGGCAGCACAGTGGCGCCTTCGACTTCATACGCCACCGCCGCCGCGCCGCGTTGCAAGGCATCGGCGATGTGCGCACGGCCGTCGAACTTGCCGCCAGGCACGGCGAGAAACAAATCGCCGGCGCGCACATTGCGGCTATCAAGTGTAAGTTCGCGGATCAACAGATCACGACCGGCATGCGGAAAAATCTTGTTCAGACTAAGAGACATCAGCCGCGCCCTCCATTGGCTTTCAGCGGAACGACCGGTGCAGCGTTGGCTTGTTGGGTTGGCGGCAGATTGTCCGGCGTGATGTTCATCAGGCGCAGGGTCCCGGACATCACTTTGCTGAACACTGGCGCCGAAACCAGACCACCGAAGTAACCGGCTTTGGTCGGTTCATCGATCACCACGACGATGGCGAAACGCGGATCGCTCATCGGCCCGAAACCGGCGAACAGCGAGCGGTAGGAATTCTCGGCGTAGCCTTTGGTGCCCACGGAAGTCTTGCGCGCGGTACCGGACTTGCCGGCCACGTGATACGCCGGCACTTGCGCACGGAATACGCCGCGCGGGGCCTCGATCACTTGGGTCAACATGCCTTGCATGGTTTTCGCGACGTTTTCCGGCAACACTTGCGTGGTCTGCGGCGGCTTGTCGGTCTTGATCAATGTCAGCGGCGCGAGGCGACCGTTGTTGGCCAGCGCCGAGAAGGCGTGAACCAGCTGAATCGCCGTCACCGAAATACCGTAGCCATAGGACAGCGTGGCGGTTTCAGCCTTGCGCCATTCGCGGTAGTTCGGCAGGTTGCCCACGCGCTCGCCAGGGAAGCCGAGGCCGGTGTCCTGGCCGAGGCCGACTTTTTGCGCGAGACGGAAAATCGTTTCGCCGCCGATATCGAAGGCGACTTTACTCATGCCGACGTTACTGGAGTTGATCAGGATGCCGGTCAGATCGAGCACCGGGCCTTCACTTTTCGAAACGTCTTTAATGGTGTATTTGCCGATCTGCAGCGAACCCGGATACACCTCGACGGTGTCGCTCGGCTTCCAGCGCCCGGTTTCCAGAGCGGCGCTCATGGAGATGGCCTTCATAGTCGAACCCGGTTCGAACACGTCGATCATTGCGCGGTTGCGCATCATCGCCGGTTGCAGGTTGCGACGGTTGTTCGGGTTGTAGGTCGGCTGGTTGACCATGGCGAGGATCTCGCCGCTTTTCACGTCCATGATCACCAGACTGCCGGCCTTGGCGCCGTTCTCGATGATCGCGTTGCGCAGTTCGCGGTTGGCCAGGTATTGCAGACGCAGGTCAATCGACAACGCCAAGGGCTTGCCGGCCTTGGCGTTTTTGGTGACCTGGACATCCTTGATCAGCCGACCGCGCCGATCCTTGATCACCTGGCGCTTGCCAGGGACCCCGGCCAGCCATTCGTCATATGCCAGCTCGACGCCTTCGCGCCCGTGATCGTCGATGTCGGTGAAGCCGACCATGTGGGCGGTGACTTCGCCGGCAGGGTAGAACCGGCGGAACTCTTCAATGCCGTAGACACCGGGCACTTTGAGGTCGAGCACCGACTGGCCCTGCTCGGGGGTCAAACCGCGCACCAGATAGATGAATTCTTTATTGGCCTGGGCTTCAAGACGCTCGCTCAGGGCTTTCGGGTCCTGGCCCAGCGCCGCTGCCAGTGCCGGCCACTTCTCTTTGGCCTGCTGCATTTCTTTGGCATTCGCCCACAGCGTGGTAACCGGGGTACTCACGGCCAACGGCTCGCCGTTACGGTCAGTGATCAGACCACGGTGAGCCGGAATCGGAATGTGTCGAACACTGCGCGCATCGCCCTGACCTTTGAGGAAGTCACGGTCGACCACTTGCAGGTCGATGATGCGCCAGCCGATCGCTGCCACCATGATCCCGAGCAAGCCCATGACCACGCGGAACCGCCAAGGAAACAGTGCACCTTCGAGTTTCATCATGGCGCCACCATCTGTACTTCGGCGGCGCCGGGAATGCGCATCTTCAGTTGTTCGGTGGCCAGCACTTCGATACGGCTGTGCGCAGTCCAGGTGCTCTGTTCAAGAATCAAACGGCCCCATTCAGCTTGCGCCTTGTCGCGCACGCTCAACTCGTTGTACAGCGAGTTCAAGAGCTGACGGTTCCAGTGCGCGCTATACGACACGCCGATGGCCGACACGAGCACGCCGATGAACAGCAGCATCATGAAAAAGCTGCCGCCAGGCAGTGGCTTGGCGAAAAGCTTGCTCACCGCAACTTCTCCGCGACACGCATGATGGCGCTACGGGAACGTGGGTTGGCTTTGAGTTCGGCCTCGGAGGCGGACTGCGCTTTGCCATGGACTTTGATTTTCGGTTCGAACGCGACGTGACGCACCGGCAGGTTGCGCGGCAAATTGTCGGCCTCGCCTTTCACCAGTTTGCGCATGAAGAGTTTGACGATGCGGTCTTCCAGCGAGTGAAAGCTGATCACCACCAGACGACCGCCGATTTCCAGGCTTTCGAGCGCGGCTTCGAGGCCGGCTTCCAGATCGCCCAGTTCGTTGTTGACGTGAATGCGCAGGCCCTGGAACGCGCGGGTTGCCGGGTTCTTGCCTTTTTCCCAGGCAGGGTTGGCAACTTTCAGCACTTCGGCCAGATCGGCGGTGCGCTCGAACGGCTTGATATCGCGGCGTTCGGCGACGGCGCGGGCCATACGCCCGGAGAAACGTTCTTCGCCGTATTCCTTGAACACCCGGGCGATTTCTTCCACCGGCGCGGTGTTGACGAATTCGGCAGCGCTGATCCCGCGAGACGGGTCCATGCGCATGTCCAGCGGGCCATCGTTGAGGAAACTGAAGCCGCGCTCCGGGTCGTCGAGTTGTGGCGACGACACGCCGAGGTCGAGCAGCACGCCGCTGACCTGGCCGGCCAGACCGCGTTCGGCAACTTCCGAACCGAGCTCGGCAAAGCTGCGCTGCACAACGACAAAGCGGCCGTCTTCGGCCGCTAGCGTTTGCCCGGTGGCAATCGCTTGAGGATCTTTATCGAATCCGAGCAACCGACCATCGGGACCGAGCTGACTGAGGATCAGCCGACTGTGCCCGCCGCGTCCGAACGTGCCGTCCAGATAGCAGCCATCAGGACGTACGGCGAGAGCCTCCACGGCTTCGTCGAGCAGTACGGTGATGTGGTTAAAGCCGCTATCAATAGTCACAGGATCAAATCACGCAGTTCATCAGGCATGGCGCCCGGTTGTTGAATGGCAGCCAGATCAGCGGCAGAAACCGCATCCCAGGCATCCTCGTCCCACAATTGGAACTTGTTCAGTTGGCCTACCAACATTGCGCGCTTATCCAACTTGGCATATTCGCGCAGACGCGGCGGAACCAGAAAACGACCACTGCCATCGAGCTCGAGGTCGACGGCATTACCAATCAGCAAACGTTGCAGGCGACGGTTTTCTTCGCGAAGCGAAGGCAAGGCGCGCAGTTTGGTTTCAATAATTTCCCACTCATCGAGTGGGTAAACACACAAACATGGATCAACGGCATCAATGGTCACGATCAATTGGCCGGCACTACGCGAAACCAACTCGTCACGGTACCGGCTCGGCATAGCGAGACGGCCCTTTGCATCGAGATTGATAGCGTTAGCTCCGCGAAACACGTCAGCGTTTCTCCAATTTTTATCGTTTTGAGCTCAAAAAACCCACTTCATGCCACTTTCCGCCACTTGCGCACACTATAGGAATGCGCCCACCACACCGTCAAGGCGCGTATTCAAGGAAAAGCCTTACAGAACGGAGATTTAGCGACGTAAAAGGAGGGGTAACGAGAATCTGACGTATGTTTCATCTCAATAACTTGATTCAGCACGGATGGCTGCGCTCGAAAGTTAAAGTGATTTGTTAAGAGTAAGATTTTTTTGGTATTACGAGAGAGGTCTGCTGGTGTTTATGTTCGCGGGGAAACCGAAGCGACAGCGGAGGTTTTTCAATGACTTGCAGCGAAGGCTAATCGATATCACGAAAGCCCGCTACAAGCACCTGCCTGATGATTCAAGCAGGAAGAAAAAGTGGAGAGTCGATCTGTAAGCCGGGTTCTGTCTTGAACAGTCATTCGTCTACGATGGCCATCACTGGACATCTTTAGCAACCTACCCGGTCCCAGCGCGGGCCACGCCTTGGGACCCTATTTGGTCTTGCTCCAAGTGGGGTTTACCTAAGCCACGAACTGTTGCCAGTCGCGCGGTGCGCTCTTACCGCACCTTTTCACCCTTACCGTCGCCGAAGCGCTTAGGCGGTTATTTTCTGTGGCACTTTCCGTAGGCTCACGCCTCCCAGGCATTACCTGGCACTTCGCCCTATGGAGCCCGGACTTTCCTCCCCCCCCTAATTTTCATAGAGGGCAGCGACTGTCCAATCGACTCTCCGGCGCGAAGGTTAACGGCAGAGCGCCCGAAGAACAAGCGCTAAACGCCTTTGGCAGCGCCTGCGCGTCGGGTTTTCACTCGCCCTTCTGTTTATCCAGTGCGACCTGGTAGAGCACATTCTTGCGCTCACCGGTAATTTGCGCGGCCAGGGCCGCGGCGCGTTTGAGCGGCATTTCTTCGAGCAGCAGATTGAGGATGCGCATCGCTTCGCTGCTGACCGCGTCTTCGGTTTCCGGCGCCGACCAACCTGCGACCAGCACCACGCACTCGCCGCGCTGCTGATTGCTGTCGGACTCGACGAACTCGCGCAACTCGGCGAGCGGCAGGCCTTTCAGGGTTTCGAAGGTTTTGGTGATTTCGCGCGCCAGCAGCGCCGGGCGCTCGCCACCGAACACCAGCTCCATGTCTTGCAGGCATTCGAGAATACGGTGCGGCGCTTCATAGAAGATCAGCGTGCGCGGCTCTTCCTTGACCAGCTCCAGACGTGCGCGACGGCCGACCGCCTTGGCCGGCAGGAAACCTTCGAAAATGAAGCGGTCCGACGGCAGCCCCGCCGCCGACAGCGCGGCGATCAACGCGCAGGCGCCCGGCACCGGCACCACGTTGATGCCCGCCGCGCGCGCCTGACGAACCAAGTGATAACCAGGATCGGAGATCAGCGGCGTGCCGGCGTCGGAAATCAGCGCCACATCGTCGCCGGCCAGCAGACGCGTGATAAAGCGACTACCTTCATCCCGTTCGTTGTGTTCATGACAGGCTGCCAGCGGCGTCGGAATACCGAAATGCTGCATCAGGCGTTGCGAGTGCCGCGTGTCTTCGGCGGCGATCAACGCGACGTCGCGGAGGATTTTCAGCGCGCGGGCACTGATGTCATCCAGGTTGCCGATGGGCGTCGCCACCACATAAAGCGAGCCAGCAGCGGAATTCAAAGCACCTGGAGCAGTCAAAGCGCACACCTCATGATCGGTAAAAGCCGCCATTGTAACGCGTAGTGACGCTGGCGACAGACACCAGCCGACCTCGGTTTTGCGACCCTTCGTGCAGCGCTGCAACATTTACACGAGCTAAATTGACCGTTTCACGCCACTAACATCGCGCCCCGGCCAGTGCTTGGGTACAATTCCACGCTAATTTGATCGAGTATCGGGAACACTTACATGATCGCTTGCCTGCGGCTGTTATCTGCCCTCTGCCTCGCTGCCTTGCTGGCGGCTTGCGCCAGCTCGCCCTCCTCCAGCCTTGGCGAACTTCCACGGACCCCGGACGCCAGCATCGAGCAACTGCTCGAAAAAGCTGCGCAAAGCAAAACCCCGGAACAAGCTGCGCTGTTTCGCCTGAGCGCGGCAGACCTGGCTTACAAACAGGGGAATGCCGGCCAGTCCGCGCAAATCCTGCAACAAGTGCCAATCGAGCAACTGAAGCCGGGCCAACAGGTGTTCGCCAGTACGCTGGCGGCCGAGCTGGCAATGACGCGCAATCAGCCGAAAGCAGCGCTGACCGCCCTCAGCCATCCGAGCCTGCAACGCTTGGGTGAACTGCCGGTCGAGCAACAAGTACGCACCGGCACCGTTCACGCCCGCGCCCTTGAAGCTGATGGTCAGACCCTCGCCGCTGCACGCGAGCGCATCTTTATTGCGCCGATGCTCGAAGGTGAAGCCGCCGCCAAGAACCACGAAGCGATCTGGACCTTGATCGCCTCGTTGCCTACCGATCAATTGCAGCCGACCACCACCGACGACCTCGGCGGCTGGATCAGCCTGGCGCTGGCAGTGAAAACTGCCGGTACGCTGGAACAGCAGCAAGCGGCGATCGACACCTGGCGCGCGCAGAATCCAAAACACCCCGCCGCCGTGCAATTGCCACTGCCGCTGACCAAGCTCAAGGAACTGGCCAGCCAGCCCCTGAGCAAGATCGCCGTGCTGCTGCCTCAGGCAGATGGCCCGTTGGCCGCGGTCAGCAAAGCGCTGCGTGAAGGCTTCATGGCCGCGCACTATCAGGCCCAACAAGCCGGGCAGCAGCTGCCAGCCATCGTTTTCTACGACAGCTCGAAGATGACCTCGCAACCACCGCAAATGTCGCTGGACGAGTTCTATCGCAAGGCTCAGGCCGACGGCGTGCAATTGGTTGTGGGTCCGCTGGAGAAGCCGCTGGTCAAACAGCTCAGCGCTCGCCCGCAATTGCCGATCACCACCCTCGCGCTGAACTACAGCGAAGGCGAACAAGGTCCGGCGCAGCTGTTCCAGTTTGGTCTGGCGGCTGAAGACGAAGCGCGCGAAGTGTCGCGCCGTGCTCGCGCCGACGGCCTGCATCGCGCCGCCGCCATGGTGCCGAAAGGCGAATGGGGCGACCGCGTACTGAAGGCATTCAGCCAGGACTGGCAGGCCAACGGTGGCAGCATCGTCGCCGTCGAACGCGTTGATCAGCCGGTGCAACTGGCCCAGCAGATCGCTGACATGTTCAAGCTGCGTCAGAGCGAAGGTCGCGCCAAGTCCCTGCAAAGCACAGTTGGCTCGCAAGTCGCGGCCCAGCCTTCGCGCAGCCAGGACATCGAGTTCATCTTCCTCGCTGCCACTCCGCAACAGGCGCAGCAGATCAAGCCGACCCTGAACTTCCAATACGCGGGCGACGTGCCGGTCTACGCCACGTCCCACGTGTTCAGCGCCAGCGGTGACGTCAATCAGTACAACGACATGAACGGCGTGCGCTTCTGCGAAACGCCTTGGCTGCTGGATGCCAACGATCCGTTGCGCAAACAGGTCACCGCACAATGGCCACAAGCCGCTGGCAGCCTCGGCCGACTCTACGCGATGGGCGTTGACGCGTATCGCCTGGCGCCACGCCTGGGCCAACTCAAGGCCCTGCCGGACAGCCGCATCGAAGGTGAGTCGGGCAGCCTCGGCATGACGCAGAACCAACGCGTAGTCCGCCAGTTGCCTTGGGCGCAGTTTGTCAGCGGTCAGGTTCAACGCCTGCCGGACACCCCGCGCTGATGCCTGACAGGTCACGCCAGCAAAGCGGCAAGGATGCCGAGCGCCATGCGCTCGAGCATCTGCAACAACACGGTCTGCGCCTGCTGGCGCAGAACTGGTTGTGCAAACGCGGCGAGCTTGATCTGGTCATGCTTGATGGCGATACAGTAGTATTCGTTGAAGTCCGCTACCGAAAAAACACTCAATGGGGCGGCGCGCTCGATAGCATCGATGGGCGCAAACGGCAGAAACTGATTTTCGCCGCGCAGTATTTTCTTCAGCGCGAGTCGCGTTGGGCCAATTCCCCTTGCCGCTTCGACGTGGTTGCCATCGACAGCAGCCTTGAGCAGTTGAACTGGTTGCAGAATGCCTTCGACAGCTGATCGCTTGCACCCCGAACCGGACACCTTCACCCAACACTTTTGCTCTTTGCTTTGCGGGCTGCACATTCTTGTGCCAGGTAGCCGCGCTAATTAAGGTCACACAGATGGACATGCAATCCCGAATTCGCCAGCTTTTTCAGGCCAGTATCGACACCAAGCAGCAGGCGATGGACGTACTTGCACCGCACATCGAGCAAGCCAGCCAGGTGATGGTCAACGCCCTGCTCAACGAGGGCAAAATGCTTTCCTGCGGCAACGGCGGTTCTGCCGGTGATGCCCAGCACTTCTCTTCGGAGCTGCTCAACCGCTTCGAGCGTGAACGTCCGAGCCTGCCAGCCATCGCGCTGACCACCGACACCTCGACGATCACCTCGATTGCCAACGATTACAGCTACAACGAAATCTTCTCCAAACAGATCCGCGCGCTCGGCCAGCCGGGCGATGTGTTGCTGGCGATTTCCACCAGCGGCAACTCGGCGAATATTATTCAAGCGATCCAGGCCGCACATGATCGCGAAATGATTGTCGTAGCATTGACGGGTCGCGATGGCGGCGGCATGGCGTCGCTGCTTTTGCCTGAGGACGTCGAGATTCGCGTCCCGGCCAACGTCACTGCACGTATCCAGGAAGTTCACCTGCTGGCGATCCATTGCTTATGCGACTTGATCGACAGCCAACTGTTCGGGAGTGAAGAATGACCCCTAATCGCCTAGGCCTTCTGGCCTTGACCCTGTGCCTCGGCATCAGCGGCTGCACCTCGGTGGTTAAAGCCAGCCGTGAAGCGCCGATCGAAGATGACCGTGGCACGCGTACCTTCGGCAGCAAAATCGACGACTCGCTGATCGACACCAAGGTCGGCGTCAACGTCGCCAAGGCCGATCCGGCACTCGATAACGACTCGCACATCGTCGTCACCAGCTTCAACGGCGTCGTGCTGCTGGCCGGGCAAACGCCTACCGCCGACTTGAAAGCCAAGGCTGAACAGGCGGCTTCCGCCGTGCAACGCGTGAAGAAAGTCCACAACGAGCTGCAAGTGCTGCCGCCGTCCGGCTTCATCGCTCGTCAGAATGACGCGTGGCTGACCACCAAAATCAAAACCCAGATGCTCGCCGACGCCAACATCCCCGGCTCGCGCATTAAGGTTGTGACGGAAAACGGCATCGTTTATCTGCTGGGCCTGCTGACCAAACAGGAAGCCACTCAGGCGACCAATCTGGTGCAGAGCGTTGCTGGTGTGCAGAAGATCGTCAAATTATTCGAATACATCGACTGACACCCCTCCTGCAGGAACCAGACTTGCCGGCGATGGCGATTCCAAGTACGCCATCGCGAGCAAGCTTTGCTCCTACTGAAATAAAAAAGGCGATCCTCTCGGATCGCCTTTTTTTATTTCACCACTTTCAAACTGGGTCGACCGCTGGGACGCGGCGGTTCGTTGTCGGGTGGCGGCAGTTCATCATCCGGCTCGATCTCGTCGTCGTCTTCCAGAGGCGACTCCAGATCGAACACCATGCCTTGGCCATTCTCCCGGGCGTAAATGCCCAGGATCGAAGCGATAGGCACGAACAGAGTATGCGGGACGCCACCGAAGCGCCCTTCGAAGCTGACCGCTTCGTTGTCCATGTGCAAATGACGCACGGCTGCCGGCGATACGTTCAGGACAATCTGGCCGTCACTGGCAAAACCTTGTGGCACCTGCACCGACGGATATTCGGAATTGACCAGCATGTGCGGGGTGCAATCGTTATCAACAATCCACTCGTAGAGCGCGCGGACCAGATAAGGTCGACTGGAGTTCATAGCGGCTCCTTAAGCCTTAGCGCATATCGCGTTCGACGCCAGACAGACTCGCCTGGAAAGCCTCACGCGCGAAAGAGCGCTCCATGTAATCAAGCAGCGGCTTGGCTGGCCGCGGCAGTTCAATACCCAGAATCGGCAAACGCCAGAGTATTGGTAATAGGCAGCAATCCACCAGACTTTGTTCCTCGCTGAGGAAAAACGGCTTGTCGGCGAACAACGGCGACACGCCTGTCAGGCTTTCGCGCAGCTCTTTGCGAGCAACAACGCGGGCAGCTTCCTTGGACTTGGGATCCAGGATCAGATCCACCAGGCCACACCAGTCACGCTGAATCCGATGAATCAACAGACGACTGTTCGCACGCGCTACAGGGTAAACCGGCAGTAAAGGCGGGTGCGGGTAACGCTCATCCAGATATTCCATCACCACGGTCGACTCCCACAACGCCAGGTCACGATCGACCAGGGTGGGCAAGCTGCCGTAAGGGTTCACTTCGATCAATTTAGGCGGCTGACGACCAGCCTCCACGTAAATGATCTCGGCGCTGACACCCTTCTCTGCGAGCACGATGCGTACTCGGTGGGAATAGTGGTCGGCGGGGTCGGAGTAACAGGCCAACCGATTGGTCACGCCCATGGCGGTCCTCCTCGCTTGTAGAAATTATCGTAAGCGGAAAAACGAGCGCGCCCAGAGGGCGCCTCCCGTAACGTCTGCATGCAGACTCGTTACACCTTCAGAGGCGCCCTTGGGCGCGCGCGATTAACAGCAATTGCTTGAAGCTTTATCAGTGCACATCTTTCCAGTATTCGCGCTTGAGCAAGTAAGCGAATACGAAGAAGAACGCGAGGTACAACAGAACATACGTACCAATGCGCTGATGCTGCAGCTTAACCGGGTTAGCCGAGTAAGCGAGGAAGGTTACCAGATTCTTGACCTTCTCATCGAACTGCTCTTCGGTCAGGGTCCCGGTTTTCGGCACGATGGTCATTTGATCGCACGCTTCATGGGTCAGAGGCGTACCGGTCAGCGGATCATATTGCTTCTTGCCATCCTCGACGACCTGCACCTGTTTGCAGCCAATCACCTGACGACCTTGCAGGCCGACGAGCACGTTAGGCATGCCGACGTTCGGGAACACCTTGTTGTTCACGCCCCACGGACGCGATGGATCTTCATAGAACGAACGCAGGTAACCGTAGAGCCAGTCGGTGCCACGTACACGTGCCACCAGCGTCAGGTCTGGCGGTGCGGCACCGAACCAGGTCTTGGCGTCTGCCGGCTGCATGCCGATGTTCATGTGGTCGCCGATCTTGGCGCCGGTGAACACCAGATTGCTCAGCATCAGATCGTGAGGAATCCCCAGATCGTCGGCCACGCGCTCATAGCGCTGGAACTTGGCACTGTGGCAACCCATGCAATAGTTGGCGAACGTACGTGCACCATCCTGCATGGCCGCTTTATCGGAAACGTCGATGTCGACACTTTCCAGTTCCGCACCGTGTTCGGCAGCGAAAGAGAACACAGGCAAAGCAGCAAGAATCAGTACAGCAAATAGCTTTTTCATCAGCCAGTCACCCTTTCCGGAACCGGTTTGGTCTTCTCGAGCCTGGTGTAGAACGGCATCAGAATGAAGTAGGCGAAGTACAGGAAGGTACACACCTGCGACAGCAACGTGCGCCCTGGCGTTGGGGCCAATACGCCCAGTACACCGAGGATCACGAACGAAATGCAGAACAGCCACAGCCAGATTTTGCTCAGCCAGCCCTTGTAGCGCATCGACTTGACCGGACTTCGGTCGAGCCACGGCAGGACGAACAGCACCGCAATCGCCGCGCCCATGGCGATAACGCCAAGGAGCTTGTCCGGGATCGCCCGCAAGACTGCGTAGAACGGCGTGAAGTACCAGACCGGAGCGATGTGCTCTGGGGTCTTGAAGGCGTTGGCCACTTCAAAGTTCGGCTTCTCGAGGAAGTAACCGCCCATTTCCGGGAAGAAGAACACGATCGAGCAGAAGATGAACAGGAACACCACGACACCGACGATATCTTTCACGGTGTAGTACGGGTGGAAGGCAATGCCATCCAGCGGTACGCCGTTCTCGTCCTTGTATTTCTTGATGTCGACGCCGTCCGGGTTGTTCGAGCCGACTTCGTGCAGCGCCAGAACGTGCAACACCACCAGACCGAGAATCACGATCGGCAGGGCGACAACGTGTAGCGCGAAGAAGCGGTTCAGGGTGATCCCGGAAATCAGGTAGTCACCACGAATCCACTGGGTCAGGTCGTCGCCGATGACCGGAATCGCGCCGAACAGCGAGATGATCACCTGGGCGCCCCAGTACGACATCTGGCCCCACGGCAGCAGGTAACCCATGAACGCTTCAGCCATCAGCGCCAGGTAGATCAACATGCCGAAGACCCACACCAACTCACGCGGCTTCTGATACGAACCGTAGAGCAAGCCACGGAACATGTGCAGATAGACCACGATGAAGAACGCCGAGGCGCCGGTGGAGTGCAACAGACGCAGGATCGAGCCGTACTCGACGTCGCGCATGATGTATTCGACGGAGGCAAACGCTTCTTCCGCCGACGGGGTGTAACTCATGGTCAGCCAGACACCAGTGACGATCTGGTTGACCAGAACGAGCAGTGCGAGGGAACCAAAGAAATAGAAGAAGTTGAAGTTCTTCGGGGCGTAGTACTTGCTGAGATGGTCTTCCCACATTTTGGTCGCGGGAAAGCGCGCATCAACCCAATCCATGAACTTGCTCATCACGCTTTCTCCGTATCGACGCCAATGACAATGATGTCATCGGTCTCATAGGAATGCGGGGGAACTGGCAGGTTCAAAGGCGCAGGTTGCGACTTGTAGACGCGGCCAGCCAGATCGTAGTGGGAACCGTGGCAAGGGCAGAAATAACCGCCCACCCAGTCTTTGCCCAGATCAGCAGGTGCCACTTCAGGGCGGAAAGTCGGCGAGCAACCCAGGTGCGTGCAGATACCGATCAGCAGCAGAACCTCTGGCTTGATCGAACGCGTTTCTGGATCGACGTAGGTCGGTTGTGTCGAGTTCTTGGAGGCAGGGTCAGATAACTGGCCCTCGATCTTTTTCAGATTGCCCAGGATTTCCTCGGTTCGGCGGACAATGAACACCGGCTGACCGCGCCACTCAGCAATCATCTGCTGACCTGGTTCGATTTTGCTGACATTCACCTTCACCGGTGCACCTGCGGCTTTCGCCTTGGCACTGGGAAACCATGACCCCACGAACGGGACCGCAGCCCCCACCGCTCCTGCAGCACCCACCACGGATGTGGCTGCTACCAAGAAGCGACGCCGGCCTGCATTCACGCCGTCATTGCTCATTCAGTCCTCTCCCATCAGCTTTGTGGCCTGTTAAATCAGGCATCTACTAAGTTAAATCTATGTACTTATAAAAATTTTGCCGAATGGTAATGAAAAGCCCCAATCCTGACAAGGTAATTACCCAAGGGCTCCAGTGCCAAGCCTTGCAGTATAGGGGCTCTACGGCTGTGGCAAGTTGTCACAGCGCAATTCTTTGATAAAACGCAGGCATAAAAAAACGCCCGGCTCCGTGAGGAGCAGGGCGTTCTTTTTGAACGTGTAAGCGAATTAACGCTTCGAGTACTGCGGACGCTTACGCGCTTTACGCAGACCAACTTTCTTACGTTCAACTTCACGAGCATCGCGAGTAACGAAGCCAGCTTTGCGCAGAGCGCCACGCAGGGTTTCGTCGTACTGCATCAGTGCGCGAGTGATACCGTGGCGGATTGCGCCAGCTTGACCACTTACACCACCACCGATCACGGTGACGTAGATGTCGAACTTCTCGACAGTCTCAGTCAGTTCCAGCGGCTGACGAACTACCATGCGGGCAGTTTCGCGGCCGAAGAAATTTTCCAGGGTGCGGTTGTTGATGGAGATGTTACCAGTACCCGGACGCAGGAAAACGCGTGCGGTTGCGGTCTTGCGACGGCCAGTGCCGTAATTTTGAGTCGCCGACATAATGAACTATTCCGTTAAAACTTCAGTTCTTGGGGCTGCTGAGCAGCATGAGGGTGAGCAGCGCCCGCATAGACTTTCAGCTTGCGATACATGTCGCGACCCAGTGGGCCCTTCGGCAGCATACCTTTAACCGCGATCTCGATCGGGGATTCAGGCTTCTTGGCGATCAGTTTTTCGAAGCTGATCGACTTGATGCCACCCGGGAAACCGGAGTGGGAGTAGTAGATTTTGTCGGTGGTTTTAGCACCGGTTACACGAATCTGCTCGGCATTGATAACGACGATGTAATCGCCGGTGTCAACGTGAGGAGTGTACTCAGCTTTATGCTTGCCACGCAGACGGCTCGCGATTTCGGTAGCCAGACGACCCAGGGTCTGACCAGCGGCGTCGACGACAAACCAGTCGCGCACAACTGTTTCTGGTTTTGCAGTAAAAGTTGTCATTCTTTAATAGCCTCAGGGGCCGCCCTGTAAATTAGACGGCGGATCTTACTGAATAGTGCGTGCTTTGACAAGTCAAAGGCAGCCGGATACAGACGCTATCGGGGGCTCGGGTCGGCGCGTCCGTTCAACGGCAAGATCTCTTCGGCAGGCGGCGCATCACTTCCACTGCATAAAGAGGTGGGCAATTATGCAGATTGCGAAAAAATATTCAACCTGCTTTTATGATTGTTTTGCCCAAGGAGCACCCGATGGATTATCGACAGCTAGGCCGAACCGATCTGAACGTGAGTGCAATCTGCCTCGGAACCATGACCTGGGGCGAGCAAAACAGCGAGGCTGAAGCCTTCGCCCAGATTGAACGGGCCAAGAGCGCCGGGATCAATTTCATCGATACCGCCGAAATGTACCCGGTGCCACCCAAGGCCGAAACCTACGCCACCACCGAGCGCTACATCGGCAATTACTTCAAGAGTCGCGGCGATCGTGCCGACTGGATCCTCGCCAGCAAGATCGCCGGCCCGGGCAACACCATCGACTACATTCGCGACAAAAACCTGCGCCACAACCGCCAGCACATCACCGAAGCCGTGGACGCCAGCCTCAAGCGCCTGCAGACCGACTACATCGATCTCTATCAATTGCACTGGCCGGAACGCAGCACCAATTTCTTCGGCCAGTTGGGCTACAAGCACAAGATCGAAGCCAACCTGACGCCGCTCGAAGACACCCTCGAAGCGCTCAACGAACAGGTCAAGGCCGGCAAAATCCGCCACATCGGCCTGTCCAACGAAACGCCGTGGGGCACCATGCGTTTCCTCGCGCTGGCCGAAGCCCGTGGCTGGCCGCGTGCGGTGTCGATCCAGAACCCGTACAACCTGCTGAACCGCAGCTTCGAAGTCGGCCTGGCGGAAATCGCCATTCGCGAACAGTGCGGTTTGCTGGCCTATTCGCCGCTGGCGTTTGGTTTCCTGTCGGGCAAGTACGAAGGTGGCGCGCGTCCGCCGAAGGGTCGTCTGAGCCTCTACAGCCGCTTCAGCCGCTATTTCAATGCGCAATCCGAGGCAGCGTGCAGCCGTTACGTGGCTTTGGCGCGTGAGCATGGTCTGGACCCGGCGCAGATGGCGTTGGCCTTCGTCACCCAGCAACCGTTCGTGACCAGCAACATTATTGGTGCGACCACGCTGGAGCAACTCGACAGCAACATCGCCAGTTTCGACCTGAAACTTTCCGATGAAGTGCTGGCGGGAATCGAAGCGATTCACAAGGATCATCCGAACCCGGCGCCTTGATCGATTCAAAACCCCAATCGCGAGCAAGCTCGGCCCCACATTGGAATGCGATCAAATGTGGGAGCGAGCTTGCTCGCGAAGGCGCCCGCCCAGCCACCTCAGGTCAAAGCGACCGCGCAATAATCTCCTTCATGATTTCGTTGGTCCCCGCATAAATCCGCTGCACCCGCGCATCCGCCCACGCCCGCGCGACCGGGTACTCCCACATAAATCCGTAACCGCCGTGCAACTGCACGCATTCATCAAGCACCTTGCATTGCAGGTCGGTGCCCCAGTATTTGGCCATCGCTGCGGTTGGCACATCGAGCTTGCCCTGCAAGTGCAACTCCAGGCACTTGTCGACAAAAACCCGGCCAATCTGAATCTCGGTGGCCATCTCGGCAAGTTTGAAACGGGTGTTCTGGAAATCCGCAATCGCTTTGCCGAACGCTTTGCGCTCGCGGGTGTAATCCAGCGTCCATTGCAGCGCCGCCTCGGCCGAAGCCAGTCCGCCAATGGCCACCGTCAGCCGTTCCTGCGGCAATTCCTGCATCAGATAAGCGAACCCCATCCCGGCCTGACCCAAAAGGTTTTCCTTGGGCACGCGCACGTCCTGGAAGAACAATTCCGAGGTGTCCTGAGCCTTCATTCCGACTTTTTCCAGACGCTTGCCCTTGGCAAAACCCGGTGTATCGGCTTCGACCAGAAACAGGCTGGTGCCCTTGGCGCCGGCCTTCGGATCGGTCTTGGCGACGACGATCACCAAGTCCGCGAGATAACCGTTGGTGATAAAGGTTTTCGAACCGTTGATCACGTACTCATCGCCATCCAGCACCGCCGTGGTTTTCACCCCTTGCAGGTCGGAACCGGCGCCCGGCTCGGTCATGGCAATCGCCGTAACCATCTCGCCCGAGACCAGTTTCGGCAGGTATTTGTGCTTCAGCGCTTCGCTGCCGTAATGCAGGATGTACGGCGCGACAATATCCGAATGCAGCGAAAAACCGATCCCGGTCAGGCCCAGACGGCCAACCTCTTCAATCACCACTGTGCTGTAGAGGAAGTCCGCGCCGAGCCCGCCATATTCCTCCGGCAGATGCGAACAGAGCATCCCCGCCTCCCCTGCCTTGTTCCACAGCTGGCGGTCGATGTAGCCCTGTTTTTCCCATTGCCCATGGAACGGCACGGCCTCTTTTTCGAGGAACGTTCGCACACTGTCGCGAAAGAGTTCGTGCTCGGAGCTGAACAAGGTTCTGGGGATCATGCGGCACCTGTGGTTTTTATTAGCCGGGATTGACCTCCAGAGCCTAAGCCGCAGTCGCGCTACAGGACACTGGACACATCAGACAAAAAATAAGACGATCCAGCCGTCTGGTGACCACTTTCCCCTATAAGAATAAAGTTGAATTATGTCTAACCAAGTCTCCACGCCCCTGCGGCGCGTCAGTATCCTGGCTATCGACCGGGTTTTCGCTTCCACCCTCATGCAAGCCAAGGATTTCTTCCACTTGGCCAGCCTGCGCTACGGCAAGCAGCTGGGCCACGGCCTGACACCGGCGTTCGAAACCCGCCTGGTCAGCCCCGACGGCAAACCGGTGAACAGCTTCAGCGATGTGATCATGCCGGTCGACGGCGGCCTCGAAAACGCTGACATCATCGTCCTCCCGGCCTTCTGGGACGACTTCGACACACTCTGCAAACGTTATCCACAAGTGC
>NZ_MKGS01000059.1:0-7868 GCF_002836905.1 Pseudomonas sp. 43NM1
CCCCTCACCCCAGCCCTCTCCCCACAGGGGAGAGGGGGAAAGGGGGCAGATCTTCATGCCTTTCAAACCCTGAGTTCGACTCGGTTTTTCAGGTCGATGTATGACGCGAAAGCCCTCGGTCAGTCCCCTCTCCCTCGGAGGAGAGGGAGCCGATCTTCGTGATGTTCAGAACTTGAGTTCGACTCGGTTTTTCAGATCGATGTATGACGCGAAGGCCCTCGGTCAGTCCCCTCTCCCCACGGGGGAGAGGGGAAAGGGAGCCGATCTTCGTGATGTTCAGAACTTGAGTTCGACTCGGGCTTTCAGGTCGATGTATGACGCGAAGGCCCTCGGTCAGCCCCCTATCCCACGGGGGAGAGGGGAAAGGGAGCCGATCTCCATGCTTTTCAATCCCTGAGTTCGACTCGGGCTTTCAGGTCGATGTATGACGTGAGACACCTCGGTCAGTCCCCTCTACCCCTTGGGGAGAGGGTTAGGGTGAGGGGTGGACCTTGAACCTAGTTACTGATCGCCAAAATACTCGCCTGATACGACCCGACAAACACGTCGAAATCGCCGACTTCGTTCTGTTCCAGCTCTGCCTGTTCGGCCAGCGAGGTGCGGGCGCGATCTTCGAACTTGGCCTGCAGTTCAGCGCTCAACGGCTCGCTGCGGAAAAACTCCGCGTGGGCCTGGCTCTGACGCAGCGAGAACTGGGCGAAGCTTTCCTTGTGCTCGGCCATTGCCGCCAGCACTTGGGCGGATGGGGTGCGGGACGGGTCTTTGACCTTCTCCAACTGCACGTCCAGCGCTTTGCTGTGCGCATCGCCGCCGTGGCTCTGGTCGAGCAACGCCGCCAGTGGCGCGATCTCTTCGAGCAGCTCGGCGGCCCATACCTTCATGTCCACCGGTTGCCCGTCGCGCTGCAATTGCAGGCCCGGACGGCGACCTTCCTTGACCACGCTGAGGAAGTTCGAGGTCGCGTTGCCGCAGCTGCCGTTAGTCAGCAACGGGCTGTCATTCAGCGCGCAGAACAGCAAAAACGCATCGAGGAAACGCGATTCAGTCAGGTCGATGCCCATCGGCAGGAACGGGTTGATGTCCAGGCAACGCACTTCGACGTACTGAATGCCGCGCGCCACCAACGCCTGAATCGGCCGTTCGCCGGTGTAAGTCACGCGTTTCGGGCGGATGTTGGAGTAGTACTCGTTTTCGATCTGCAGGATGTTGGTGTTGAGCTGCACCCACTCACCGTCCTTGTGCGTGCCGACTTCAACATACGGCGCGTACGGCGTGGCCACCGCTTTGCGCAGGCTGTCGGTGTAGCTCGCGAGGTCGTTGTAGCAAGGCGTGAGGCCGGCCTGGGCGTTGCTCTGATAACCGAGGTCGCTCATGCGCAGGCTGGTGGCGTACGGCAGATACAAGGTGTCCGGGTCGAGTTGTTCGAGTTGGTGCGAACGCCCGCGCAGGAAACCGGCATCCAGCGCTGGCGAGGCACCGAACAGGTACATCAGCAGCCAGCTGTAGCGACGGAAGTTGCGGATCAGCGCAATGTAGGCGCTCGATTGATAATCGCGGTCGGTGCCGACAAAACCTTCGGATTCCTTGAGCAGCGGCCAGAGCTTTTCCGGCAGGGAAAAGTTGTAGTGAATCCCGGCGATGCACTGCATGGTCTTGCCGTAACGCAGGGCCAGGCCCTTGCGGTAGACGTACTTGAGCTGACCGATGTTGGAGGTGCCGTAATAGGCAATCGGGATGTCTTCCTCGGCCGGCAACGGGCACGGCATCGATGGACTCCACAGGTACTCGTTGCCGAGCTTGCTGTAGGCAAAACGGTGAATGCTGTCGAGGCTCGCCAGGGTGTCTGCCGGGTCGGGCAGGGCCGGGGTGATGAACTCCAGCAGCGATTCGGAATAATCGGTGGTGATCTGTTCGTTGGTCAGCGCGGAACCCAGTTCTTCCGGGTGCGGCGTTTGCGCAAGGCGACCTTCGCTGGTCACGCGCAGGCATTCACGTTCGATGCCGTGAAGGCACTGTTCGAGCAGAGAGAGGTTAGCGCGCTCGCCGAGCATAGCCAGGCGGCGGTTGAGAAGTTCGCTCAAGTTGGATTCCTTCACGCGTCAGTCGCCCCAATATGGGGGTGGGCAAGACGGTCTACAAGGGTGAAGTTAAAACTGGCGTTTTCGCCTGGTTTTTGCAACCGCGCAAGCCATGCCGGTCAGTAAAGAGCTACACCATCCCTGTGGGAGTGACCTGTGGCGAGGGGGCTTGCCCCCGTTGGGCTGCGAAGCAGCCCCAAAATCTCTGAGTTTCCAAGATCCTTGTGAGTGCTACGCACTCAAACGGGGGCAAGCCCCCTTGCCACAGGGTTCCACAGGTTTCGTTGCGCTGAAATTAACTCAAATCGATGACGTCTAGCTACAGGACAGCGAACGTGCCTTGCGCTTTCGCGACCAGTTTGTCGCCCTGCATCACGTCGGCTTCGACCACCAGCGTGCGGCGGCCCGGGTGAATGACCCGCGCCGTGCACAGCACTTCGCCCTCAGCAACGGCGCGAATGTAATTGATCTTGCATTCGATGGTCGCGCTCTGCTGATCAAAGCCGTGGGTGCTGGAACAGGCCAGCCCCATGGCAATGTCGACCAGACTGAACAACGCCCCGCCGTGCAGCTTGCCGCCGCGATTACGCAGCTCCGGCGCCAGTTCCAGGGCGACTTGCGCCACCCCGGTTTCGAGGCTGTGCAAGCGGCACCCGAGCAACTTGAAAAAAGCGCTTTCGGTCAGCCCGGCAGGGATCTCCATCAGCGCTTCTTCAACTGCTTGGCGTTGGCGAACAGCGAAGCCATGGCGTTGTTGGCCGGGGCCGCTGCCGTGGTTTCCTTGCGCGGCGCAGTGTTCTGCGACTGACGCGAAGACGAACCCGGACGCGCACCACGCGCACCGTCAATCTTCTCGCCCGGCGTGTCGCTCATGCGCATCGACAAACCTACGCGTTTGCGCGGGATATCGACTTCCATGACCTTCACTTTGACCACGTCACCGGCCTTCACCGCTTCACGCGGATCCTTGATGAACTTCTCCGAAAGCGCAGAGATGTGCACCAAACCGTCCTGATGCACGCCGATGTCGACGAACGCGCCAAAGTTGGTGACGTTGGTCACCACGCCTTCGAGGATCATCCCCAGTTGCAGGTCCTTGAGGTCTTCGACGCCTTCCTGGAACTCGGCAGTCTTGAACTCCGGACGTGGATCGCGGCCCGGTTTTTCCAGTTCTTGCAGAATGTCGGTAACGGTTGGCAGACCGAAGGTTTCGTCGGTGTATTTCTTCGGGTCGAGGCGCTTGAGGAAACTCGCGTCGCCGATCAGCGAACGAATATCGCGGTCGGTTTCAGCAGCAATACGTTGCACCAGCGGATAGGCTTCCGGGTGAACCGCCGACGAATCCAGCGGGTTGTCGCCGTTCATGACACGCAGGAAACCGGCGGCTTGCTCGAAGGTTTTTTCCCCCAGACGCGCGACTTTTTTCAGCGCCGCGCGAGTCTTGAACGCGCCGTGCTCGTCGCGGTGGCTGACGATGTTCTGCGCCAGCGTCGAGTTGAGCCCGGAGATCCGCGCCAGCAACGCCACGGAAGCGGTGTTGACGTCGACGCCGACGGCGTTCACGCAATCTTCGACCACAGCGTCGAGGCCGCGCGCCAGTTTCAGCTGCGACACGTCGTGCTGGTACTGGCCGACACCGATCGACTTCGGATCAATCTTCACCAGTTCGGCGAGCGGATCCTGCAAGCGACGGGCGATGGACACCGCGCCACGGATCGACACGTCCAGGTCCGGGAATTCCTTGGAGGCCAGTTCGGATGCCGAGTAAACCGATGCGCCGGCCTCGGAGACCATGACTTTGGTCATCTTCATCGCTGGATACTTTTTGATCAGCTCGGCGGCAAGTTTGTCGGTTTCACGGCTTGCGGTGCCGTTGCCGATCGCGATCAAATCCACCGAGTGCTTGGCGCACAGGGCCGCGAGGATCGCGATGGTCTGGTCCCACTTGTTGTGCGGCACGTGCGGGTAAACCGTGGCGTGATCCAGCAGTTTGCCGGTGGAATCGACCACGGCGACTTTGCAACCGGTGCGCAGGCCCGGGTCGAGGCCCAACGTGGCGCGCGGGCCGGCCGGGGCCGACAGCAGCAAGTCGTGCAGGTTGTGCGCAAACACGTTGATCGCTTCGGTCTCGGCGCCATCGCGCAGTTCGCCCAGCAGATCGGTTTCCAAATGCGTGTAAAGCTTCACTTTCCAGGTCCAGCGCACCACTTCGCCGAGCCATTTGTCGGCGGCGCGGTTCTGGTTCTGGATGCCGAATTGCTGGCCGATCATGCCCTCGCACGGGTGCATGGTGCCCGGCAGCTCGTCGCCGACTTTCAGCGCGGAGCTGAGAATGCCTTCGTTGCGGCCACGGAAAATCGCCAGCGCGCGGTGCGATGGCATGCTTTTCAGCGGTTCATCGTGTTCGAAATAGTCGCGGAACTTGGCGCCTTCCTCTTCCTTGCCGGCGATCACGCGGGCGCTCAGCGTGGCTTCCTGCTTGAGGTAGCTGCGCAGTTTGTCGAGCAAACCGGCGTCTTCGGCGAAGCGTTCCATCAGGATGTATTTGGCGCCTTCGAGGGCAGCCTTGACGTCGGCCACGCCTTTTTCGGCGTCGACGAAACGCGCGGCTTCGGCGTCCGGGGTCAGGCTCGGGTCGTTGAACAGGCCGTCGGCCAGCTCGCCGAGGCCGGCTTCCAGGGCAATCTGGCCCTTGGTGCGGCGCTTCTGCTTGTACGGCAGGTACAAGTCTTCGAGGCGGGTCTTGGTGTCGGCCAGTTTGATGTCGCGCTCGAGTTGCGGCGTGAGTTTGCCTTGTTCCTGGATGCTCGCCAGGATGCTGATGCGCCGTTCGTCGAGTTCTCGCAGGTAGCGCAGACGCTCTTCCAGATGACGCAACTGGATGTCATCGAGGCTGCCGGTCACTTCTTTCCGGTAGCGGGCGATGAAGGGCACGGTCGACCCTTCATCGAGTAGCGCGACGGCCGCTTCGACCTGTTGTGGGCGTACACCGAGTTCCTCGGCGATGCGGCTGTTGATGCTGTCCATAAAACCACCTGACAAATTGTGAAAGCAGGCTCGCGGGCGCAGGAATAAAGGCCCGGCGAGTCTGGTTGAGCGGCCTGACCTGCGCCGCTGCCTGGGTCGACAGGCATCCCGTTGACCCGTGAAATCGAACTATTACTGCGCGCGCCGGGAAAATAAAAAGTGGCCGCTGCGCGTAACGATCAAACGTTGCCTGACACAAAACGCCGCGCATTATACCCAGCGTTCCATGATTGCGGGACATTGCGCCCGGCAGGCGCGGAGTCGGTTCTATGGCGGTGAAGGAAAAATCTGCTAACAATGCACACGGTGCGTATAACGACAGCTACGCCATAATGCGCGCCGAGCTAAAAGGAGCATCTAATGAGCAGCACTGCAAACAATGCTGAAGGCGAAAAGATTCTGATTGTTGATGACGATCCAGGGCTGAGCAGCCTGCTGGAACGCTTTTTCGTCAGCAAGGGCTACCGTGCCCGTGCCGTACCGAACACCGAACAGATGGACCGTTTGCTGGCGCGCGAAGTGTTCAATCTGGTCGTTCTCGACCTGATGCTGCCCGGCGAAGACGGTTTGACCGCCTGCCGCCGACTGCGCGGCGCGAACAACCAGATCCCGATCATCATGCTGACCGCCAAGGGCGATGAGCTGAGCCGCATCAAGGGCCTGGAGCTGGGCGCCGACGATTACCTGGCCAAGCCGTTCAACCCGGACGAGCTGATGGCTCGGGTCAAAGCGGTATTGCGCCGTCAGGCCGCGCCGGTGCCGGGTGCGCCGGGCAGCGAAGACGAAAGCGTGACCTTCGGTGACTACGAGCTGTCCCTGGCCACCCGCGAACTCAAGCGCGGCAACGAAGTGCACATGCTCACCACCGGTGAATTTGCGGTACTCAAGGCCTTGGTGATGAACGCGCGTCAGCCACTGACCCGCGACAAGTTGATGAACCTGGCCCGTGGCCGCGAGTGGGATGCGCTGGAGCGTTCCATCGACGTGCAGATTTCGCGTCTGCGCCGGATGATCGAACCTGATCCATCCAAACCGCGTTACATCCAGACCGTTTGGGGCGTGGGCTACGTGTTCGTTCCGGATGGCGCCGCCACCAAGTGATCGGCGATTTGTAGGAGCGGGTTTGCGGATGAAGTTGTCCGCAGACTCGCGATCCGCAATGTGCGAGCATCGCTCGCTCCTGCAAGTGTGTAGCGGTTATTCATGAAAACCCCCGTTTGGTTCCCCCAGAGTTTCTTCTCTCGCACCCTGTGGCTGGTGCTGATCGTCGTGCTGTTCTCCAAGGCATTGACCCTGGTTTATCTGCTGATGAACGAGGACGTGCTGGTGGACCGCCAATACAGCCACGGCGTCGCCCTGACGCTGCGCGCCTATTGGGCCGCCGATGAAGAAAACCGCACGAAAATTGCCGATGCCGCAACGCTGATCCGGGTCGTGGGCGCCGGTGTGCCGGAAGGCGAGCAACACTGGCCGTACAGCGAAATCTATCAGCGGCAGATGCAAGCCGAATTGGGCGCCGACACCGAAGTGCGATTGCGCATGCATTCGCCGCCGGCGCTGTGGGTCCGGGCGCCGAGCCTGGGCGATGGCTGGCTGAAAGTGCCGCTGTACCCGCATCCGTTGCGTGGCCAGAAAATCTGGAACGTACTCGGCTGGTTCCTGGCCATCGGTTTGCTGTCGACCGCGTCGGCGTGGATCTTCGTCAGTCAGCTCAATCAACCGTTGAAACGTCTGGTCTATGCCGCAAGGCAACTCGGCCAGGGCCGCAGTGTACGCCTGCCGATCAGCGACACGCCGAGCGAAATGGCCGAGGTCTATCGCGCCTTCAACCAGATGGCCGAAGACGTCGAGCAGGCCGGTCGCGAGCGTGAATTGATGTTGGCCGGGGTCTCCCACGACTTGCGCACGCCGCTGACCCGGTTGCGTTTGTCGCTGGAATTGATGGGCGATCACAGCGATCTGTCGGACGACATGGTGCGCGACATCGAAGACATGGACGCGATTCTCGACCAGTTCCTCGCGTTCATTCGCGACGGCCGTGACGAGTCGGTGGAAGAGGTCGACCTCAGCGACCTGGTGCGCGAAGTGGCTGCGCCGTACAACCAGAACGAAGAAAAAGTGCGCTTGCGGCTGGAGCCGATCCAGCCGTTCCCGTTGCGCCGGGTGTCGATGAAACGCTTGCTGAACAACCTGATTGGCAACGCCTTGAATCACGCGGGCAGCAGTGTTGAAGTCGCGGCTTTTGTGTCCGGGGATATCAACGCTCCTTACGTGGTGCTGAGCGTGATGGACCGTGGCGCGGGTATCGATCCGTCAGAGCTGGAGGCGATTTTCAACCCGTTTACCCGAGGCGATCGAGCGCGCGGCGGCAAGGGCACAGGTTTAGGCTTGGCGATTGTGAAACGGATTGCGTCGATGCACGGCGGCAACGTTGAACTGCGCAACCGCTCGGGCGGCGGGCTGGAAGCGCGAGTGCGCTTGCCGCTTGGGTTGATGTTGCCTAGGGACGCGGTGTAGTCAAAAGCCACCCCTCACCCCAGCCCTCTCCCCAGAGGGGAGAGGGGGAAAGGGAGCAGATCTCGGTTTTTTTCAAACTTGAGCTCGACTCGATTTTTCAGGTCGATGTAGCTCGAAAGAACACACCGTCAGTCCCCTCTCCCCACAGGGGAGAGGGGGAAAGGGAGCAGATCTCGGTTGTTTTCAAACTTGAGCTCGACTCGATTTTTCAGGTCGATGTAGCTCGAAAGAACACCACCGTCAGTC
>NZ_MKGS01000060.1:0-7625 GCF_002836905.1 Pseudomonas sp. 43NM1
CGGTGCCGGTGAGCGAGACTTGCGGCTCGAACGTCGGCCGTTTGCGCACCATGTTGATCGCCGCCGAGGGGTTGCCGGCGCCGGTGACGAGACCGGTGGCGCCGCGAATCACTTCCACGCGGTCGAACATCGCCAGGTTTGGCTGCACGCCCATGGTGTAGCCGGAGTAAGAACTCGGCAGGCCGTCGTACATGATGTTGTCGATGTCGAAACCGCGAGAACTGTAAGTCTGCCGACCCGGGCCGCTGGCCTGGCTGAGGAACAGGCCGGGGGTGTTCTTCACCACATCGTTGACGCTGGTCATCGCCTGATCGTCCATGCGTTGACGGGTGATCACTGTGACCGCTTGCGGGGTTTCGCGCATGGTCAGCGGCAACTTGGTCGCGGTCTGCATCGGGCCAGTGGTGTAGGAACCGGAGCCTTCAGTGGTTGCGCCAAGCTGTTGGCTGGTGATGCTCGTGGCATCCAGTTCCAGGGTCGCGGGCCGTGCGGCGACCTCCGCTGCAGTGGTCGGCGTTTCGGCCGCGATGGCTGATTGAGCGCTGGCGATACAGATGGCAAAAGCCAGAAGGGTCGGTGAAAACGGCGTACGGTTTAGCGGTTGATGCCCCAGCATGAATCTGAATCTCCCCGAACGCCGTCCTTGGCAATACTAATAATGTTGATAATTGTTCGCGTTAGTGTGGCAGATTGTTTCCGTGCGAAAAAGTCTTCGGCAGCAAGAAGTTAATGAATTTTTCACATTTGCTGCTTCGGAAGAGTGCTGAGCTAGAGTGGGCGGGGTGTTCAGGAAGGCGCCGGCGGCAGGCTAATCGCCCAGCCGCCAGCAATAGGGAAGGTCAGGCGACGGTGCAAGTCCAGCGGTGATTCAACCGATACGGCGCACGGGTGAACGTGACGTCCGACACCAGATTCAGACCGCGCTGTTGCAGCGCTTCGGTGAGTTGCACAAGTGTCTCTGCTTCGATAGTCATTGCTGTTACCTCGCGAGAATTACTCTGTTCATAATTCTTGACCGAGCGGACAACGGGCTAATTCAATTTTTCTACGGGCATCATTTGATCAAGCGCTGGTGTGCGTCCGTTCGTCCAAAGTTCGGCACTTGTCGGGTCATGGCGATATCTCAAGTTGAATGCACGGATATCCCGCGCGTGAAAACGGAGATTCAAAATGGACATCGATGAGAATGCGCCAGGCAACATTTCCCAGAAGGGCGTAACGGGCGGCACGGATAACGAAACCGGGCATGACCCGAAAAAGAATGCGCCTGAAGTCCCGCTGTCGGCAGACGATGAAGCCGGAGTAGATGAGGAAATGGCCGATGTGGATGCAGCCAACTCGGTAGCGAGCGAACATCCCACGCCTTGATAAATCGGCGAGGGCGGGTCAATCGACTGTGCGCAGAATCGATCCCGCCTTCACCTCATCTGCATAGCGGCTCAGTTTGTTTTGTTCGACGAGGAGCAATTCGCAGATTTTTGTCAGCGCCGGGGCGTTTCCGTCCGTGGTGGTTTGAGCCATGGTGCTGAGTTGATTGACCGCCCAGCCAATGATTGAAGCGCTGTCTTCTAGATCGTAGAAGAGCTCTTGTTGAGCGGTTCTGGGGCCGGTGAGGTTTTGGATCAGATCTGGCATTTAGTTGTACGTCCCTGGTGAGTGTTCAAGTAGCGAGGCATTCAGGTGTTTATCGGCGCAAAACGCTGTCCCGGTTGTTCTCGGATTCTCTAAGCGCATTCAGAACTAAAGAGAACGCTGGCGTCGGCAAGCGTCGGCTCGGGTAGTACAGGTGATAACCCGAGAACAGTGGGCACCAATCTTCCAATACGCGTATTAAACGACCTTCCTCGATATGCGGGGCAAACTCTTCCTCCGGTAAGTAAGCGATGCCCAAGCCATTTACGGCCGCTGCCGGAACATGCGCGCTGGTGTTCACAATTACCTGGCCAGTAACGCGCACATTGATCTTGCGACCACGCTTTTCAAATTCCCAGGCGTCAACGCCGCCAAGTGTTGGAAAACGTATGTCGATGCACGCGTGATTGACCAGATCCTGTGGTTTTTTCGGCATGCCGTTGCGGGCGAAATAGGCCGGTGATGCCACGGCAGCCATCCGCACTTCGGGGCCGATTGGCACGGCGATCATGTCTTTATCGACCGTGTCACCAAACCTGATGCCCGCGTCAAATCGGTCAGCCACGATATCGCGGAAGCCATAGTTGATATCGAACTCAACCTTGATGTCCGGATAGTCCAAGAGCAGCGGTGTCAGTCGCGGAAGCAGGACGGTCCTCAGGGCAAAATCGCCGCAGGTAATACGCACGGTGCCGGCAGGCTTGTCGCGAAGCTCCGTCAAAGCATCCAGCTCGGATTCGATTTCGTCGAACCGATGACCGATGGCGTGCATCAGGCGCTCGCCGGCACTGGTCGGCGAAACACTGCGCGTGGTGCGTGTGAGCAGGCGAATTTCCAGTCGTTTTTCCAGCCCGGAAACCGTCTGGCTCAGGGCCGACTGGGTGACACCCAAGTGCGCGGCCGCGCGGGTAAAACTGCCTTCTCTGGCGACCGTCACGAAGGCCAGAAGATCGTTCAGATTATGGCGTGGCATAGAAATCCGCTTACCTTGATTGATTAGCCAGACTAATAACTTCTACAACATTTCATTAGCTTATCAAGCATGACTTATTCCCAGAGAATAGGGCAAGCCTCACCTGTGCTCGCAGGTAGGGGCATACGACTTGCTGATCCGTACTCGTAAATAGATCAGCACTTATAGCGGCAAAAACGATTCTGACGCTTCGTGTTGTTTGCCGGGGTCGGAGCTTTTCGTATTGGAGCTTTTTGTATTGGAGTTTTTCGTGTTGGAGAAAGCTAGATGAGCAGCACCACCTTACCCCTCCAGGCAGTCGATCGGCAGGTGTGGGGAGCCGTCCTGGCGATGTCGCTGGGCGCTTTCGCATTGGTGACTTCGGAGTTTTTGCCGGTGAGTTTGCTCACGCCGCTTGCGACGGATCTTGCACTGACAGAAGGGCAGGCCGGGCAGGCCATTTCCATTTCCGGATTGTTCGCGGTGGTCACCAGCCTCTTTATCGCTTCAGTCATTCGCCGGCTCGACCGAAGGCCGGTATTGCTTTTCCTCACAGCGTTGATGATCGCCTCGGGCACGCTGGTGGCCTTCGCTCCGAACTATTCGACACTGATGATCGGCCGGGCCATTTTGGGCATCGCGATTGGCGGCAGCTGGGCGATGTCGACCGCCGTCATGATGCGCATTGCTCCCGAGCACTTTGTGCCTAAAGCCACTGCGTTGATTCAGGGCGGAACCGCACTTGCCACCGCAGTCGCAGCACCTATCGGCAGTTACATGGGCGGGTTGATTGGTTGGCGCGGCGCGTTTTTCTGCGTGGTTCCGCTCGCCGCGCTGGCGTTCTGCTGGCAAGCGTTTACGTTGCCGAAAATGCCCAGCCAAAACGAATCGGGCTCGGCACTTCAAGTGTTTCGGCTGCTGAAGAACGCCAAAGTAGCGCTGGGCATGGCGGCAGTGGCCTTGCTGTTTATGGGGCAGTTCACGTTGTTTACTTACTTGCGCCCATTCCTGGAGTTGGTGACCCGCGTAGACGTGTCCGGGCTCTCGCTGCTGTTGCTGATTATCGGAATGGCCGGTTTGCTGGGCACGATGCTGATCGGCTCGGTACTGGGCACAAGGCTTTACCGAGTGCTGATGATCATTCCGCTGTTGATGTCGGCAATTGCCGTGGCGCTACTCCTCGTCGGCCACGAGATGTGGGCGACCGCAGCTTTGCTGGGGGCCTGGGGACTGATTGCTACGTGCGCGCCGGTGGGCTGGTTTACCTGGCTGTCACGCACACTGCCACGCGATGCCGAAACCGGAGGAGGACTGATGGTCGCGGTCATTCAGTTGGCCATCACCTTCGGCGCGACGCTGGGAGGCGTGCTGTATGACGGGGTTGGTTACCAGGCTACGTTTATCGCAAGTGGTGTATTGCTGCTGGTGGCTTCGATGCTCGCGCTGCTGGTGTCGCGACTGGATTCGCGCCGGTTGCCGTGAAAATGCGCTGGTGGCGGGCGCATGTGCGGGTTGCACAGGCGCCCGTTATGCAAAGCCAGGAAAGGGATTTTCGTCACATCCTCCTGAGATGGCACACAGGAGAAATCAGTTGATCCTGATGGATTATTCGCTGGCAGAAATCGACAAAGTCGCGCGCAAGCCGCCTCCCGTTCGGTTGACTAGCGTGATGCGCCCACCCAACTGCGTCGCGATGGTATTGACGATGGTCAGCCCGAGCCCCGCCCCCTGTGCGTTACCTCGGCTGTAAAATCGCTCGAACAGTCTTCCCCACTCCTGCTCGTCAATTCCCGGCCCCTGATCTTCAACACTCAAATGGCAGAAGCCGTCGGCTTGGCTCAGGCTGACGGTGATCACGCCGTGTTCCGGGGAAAAATTGGCGGCGTTGGTGATCAGGTTGTTCAAAGCGATATCGATGGCGGCGGTGCTGGCCATGACGTGAAACGGTTGCCCGCCGTCTTCAAAGGTCAGCTCCAGCTGTTTGCTCAGCAGCCACGGCGTCATTTGCACCAGGCTGTTACGCACGGTCTCGCTGATGTCGATGCATTGCAGCGGCGGCAGGTCAGGCCTGGGTTCCAGGCGCGCCATCGTCAGCAACTGGTTGACCAGGCGACTAGTGCGATCAACACCCGAAATCAGAAACTCCAGCGACTCGCGGCGCTCCTGTTCGGTGCCTGCCTCCAACAAATTTTGCGCATGGACCCGCAGCACCGCCAGCGGGGTGCGCATTTCGTGGGCGGCGTCGGCGATGAAGCGGCGTTCGCGGCCGAGCACTTCCTGGATCTGCGCGAGCATGCGGTTGAGCGCAGCTTGCATCGGCTCAAGTTCGCTGGGCAGTGGTGAAAGTTGCAACGGCTCCAGCGAGCCGCTGTGCCGGGCCCGCAGGGTCGCGGCCATGTTGGCCAATGGCTTCAGGCCCCAGCCGATGGCCAGCCAGGCCATGCCCGCGAGAATCAGGCTGCCCAGCACATTCGGCCACAGTGTGTGCCGGACGATGCGATCGACCAGATCAGCGCGAACGTCATCGCGCTCGCCTACCCAGATGCGCAGGTTGTTCTGTTTGTCCTCCAGCAGAAACGCACGCCATTGCCGGCCTTTCAAATCCGCCACATTGCTGAAGCCCGGTTGGGTCGGCGGTGCGATGAACGAGGGTGCGCTGGCGGTGTGTACCAGCACTTCACCCTTGGGGTTCCATACTTGAAAGGCGAGTTTGCTCTCGTAAGGATGGCCGTTGACTCGCGGCTTCGCTTCGCTGAGGGCCTGATTGAACGCTTGATACAACTGCGCGTGCTTCAGACCTGTCATCGGCATGCGCATCACGCCCTGTAGCAACCGGGCGTTCTGTGCCAGATGGGCGTCATAGACTTCGGCGATTTCGTGGTTGCTGTCATGCACGTTGAACACGCTCAGCACCGCCAGACCGGCCAGCAACAGGCCGATGATCAGGGTGAGCGTGCGGCGGCGAATCGAACTCATCGACGTTCCTCAACCAGATAACCCACGCCTCGAATCGTACGGATCAGATCGGTGGAGAATTTTTTGCGCAAGTGGTGGATGTGCACTTCAAGGGTGTTGCTTTCCGCCTCTTCATTCCAGCCGTAGAGCAACTGAATCAATTGATCTCGGGTCATCACCCGCCCCGGCGGCGAGAGCAATTCATGCAGCAACTGATATTCCTTGGGCGTCAGCGCCACGGGCTGGCCCTGATAGCTGACCTGCTGGGTGACGGGGTTGAGGCAGATGCCCGCGTGCTCGATCAGTGCCTGGGCGCGGCCGGCGCTGCGGCGCAACAAGGCGCGCAGCCGCGCCTTGAGTTCGGCCAGATCGAAAGGTTTGATCAGGTAGTCATCGGCGCCGGCGTCCAGCCCGGCGATGCGGTCCTCGGTGGCATCACGGGCTGTGAGGATCAGCACCGGCAGGTTCGAACCACTGTCGCGCAACCGGCGCAGCACTTGGAGGCCATCCATGCGCGGCAAACCGAGATCGAGCACTGCCACGTCGAAAGTCTCACTGAGCAACGCATGCAACGCACTGCTGCCGTCCTTGAGCCAGTCGACGGTATAGCCTTCACGCCCCAACGCCTGATGAATGCCTTCACCGAGTGCCACGTCGTCCTCAATCAGTAATAAACGCACGCGGACTCCTGTCAGTCGAGTTTCTTGGTCACATCCACCAGCAGCGCCGCAATCTCTTTGCGGCGTCCGGCGTCGGCAGTTTCCCGGCCCGGACGCGGTGCGGCTTGCAGGGCTTTTTGCAGCGCCGCTTTTGCTTCAGCGTAGCGTTTTTCACGGTAGAGGTGATCGCCCCAGAAGTACAGGCTGTCAATGCCGTCGGGATTGAGTTGCAGCGCTTGCTTGAGCAGTTGCTCGGCTTTGTCGCTGTCGCCGAAACCGATTGGCCAGCCCGGCACTCGGTCATACAGTGCGGCGAGACTGGTGTATGCCGACCCCTGCAAGGCTTTGGGATCGAGGGACAAGGATTTTTCCAGATCCGCCTTGGCGTCCTTGGCTTTGCCCAACGCGCCGAGGCCGCCCTCGGCACCGGCCCAACTGCTAGTGACGATCCCTTTCCAGATCCATGCCTCGGCCAACGTCGGTCGCTCGTTGGTGAACTGACTTGCTTGCGTTGAAAGTTGTTCGAAAGCAGCGGCGCGCTGTTTTTCCACCACTTCGTACTGGATGTGCGCCCAACTTTGCTGGATGCGACTGAGGCGTTGTTGATCGGCGGTGTCTATCGCCCAAGCGCTCTGACTCAGGGCGGCCAACAGCAGGCATGCGGAAAGTTTTCTCATGGTTTTGAAGACTCGTTGGCAGGTTTTTCACTGAGATGGCGGATCAGTGGCAGATGCTTGCGCAGGCCACGATCGACCAGATGCGGCAGCAGGTTGTTGAGGCGTACAAAGAAGCGTTCGGGCCAGCCCAGATACAAGTCGCGGCGGTCGCTGGCAATCGCCTGGGTCACCGCTGTGGCCACGGTTTGCGGATCGTCGACAGTGGCTTTCAGCGCATCGTTCAAGGCTTGCGCTGCAGTGCTGTTCATCGGCGTGCTAGTGGAGCGTGGCGCGACATACAACACGCTGACCCGGGTGTCCGCCAGTTCCCGGCGCAACGCTTCGGAAAATCCGCGCAGGGCGAACTTGGTTGCGCAGTAACTTGCGTAACCGGCGTAGCCGATTGAGCCGTAGGTAGAACCAACGTTGACCACCATGGCACTGTCGGCCTGTTTGAGCAGCGGCAGCAGGAGTTTGGTCAGGCAGATGGGCGCGCTGACATTCACCGCCAGCATCGCGTTGATCTCGCTGTCATCGAGTTGTTCAAGCATGGCGAAGTGGTTGACTCCGGCGGCGTTGATCAGCAGGTTGATGCCCCCGATGGTTTGCGCGGCGGTCAGCACTTTGCGGCGGTCGCTGAGGAATGTCAGGTCGGCGGCCAACCAGCAAAGGTTTTGCGGATACAGCTCAAGCAGCGGCAGTAGCGCCTCCTGATGCCGGGTCACGGCCAGCACCCGGGCGCCGGCCGCGCACAGCACACCGGCAATGGCC
>NZ_MKGS01000061.1:0-7425 GCF_002836905.1 Pseudomonas sp. 43NM1
ATAGTACCCCTGCGCCCCCTGCATCTCCCCTCCCCACCACGCTGGATCGTAACCCTCGAATGCAATCCATGGCGGAGGAACGGAGAAACCATGTTTAGTTATCAGATCCATCACTTCAGCACTATCAATCACCAGCCGAACCGTCGCGACATTAAATTCTTTGTACGATATGGAAAGTATTAGGTTCTCATTCGCTGCATGATTACGGTAACGCTCAATCGTCAAATCGTTAAAAGCCCTTTCATCAACAAGCGAAAATCCAGCACCAATCACTGATCGGAAGTTATCGACTTCGGACCTATCAATGGCGAAATTTGAATAATATGCTCGGATACCCAATGATCCCAGAGAAGAAAAAACAGGATAGTGAGCCTTTGCAGCATCAGCCTGTTTAAAGGAATTTCCGAAAATAGACGTGAGCTCTACAACGGAATACCCGACAATTTGCTCACCAGGCGCGGCTTTAAATAAATCTTTTATACGCCTGAATAGGCTCACGTGATGTTCACTCTTAGATGCATTGAAACGAAGGAAGCAGACCTATTCGATCATAAATAGATCTGCGACCGTCAAACCTCAAACAACCCGCAAAGCCTTCAATACCACCATCGATCTCTCAGCAAACCCCACAGCCTGTTCCTTCAACTCGGCAATATTCTCCTCCGCCGTCGTCAGCGCCCTATCCCCTTTCAATATCCCTTCGCCCTGCCCACCGATAATGTCCCAGGCGAACTGCGCCCATTCGCTCGGCAGTTTTTTCCCTTGCATGACCGCGATCAAAAACAACTGCTGGAATCGGCTCACAGGCACGCCGCCCCCCGTGACCGGGCTCGACAGTACTTGGATTTTGTTGGCGAACAGCGAGCGTTTGCACAGTTGCAAGTTGAGTGTGCTGCAACGCGCTTGCACCAGTTTCTCGGCCGCTTCGCTCTGGCATGGCGCGATGGCGTGCATGCCGATCAATACGTTGAGGGCCTGTTCGACGTCGTGGTAAGTCATCGACGGCACGGCGCTGATTAGCTGGCGCAGGGTTTTCGGCGCGTAGGCCTTGGCTGCCAGCGCTTCGAGGATCGGGTCGTAGATTTCCGGTTGTAACGAGGCTTCGCCGACGGGGCCGGTGACGGTGCCGGGGACGCTTTCTATGACTTGCAGCAGCACGAAACGCGTGTTGAGCATGGCTTCGCGGTGTTCGGCGGTGGACAGGCGGTTGGCGCCGCGCACGTAGAGGTCGCGGCGGAAGCTCTGGTTGACGAAGTAGTCGCGCGCCTGTTCGCGCATGATCGGGTGTTCGATGCCTTCGAGGAAGTCCATGCCTTCGGCGCTGAGGTTGAGCGGGTCGACCGAGTCCAGCGGCAGCGCGGTGGCGGCGTAGTCGAGTTTGGCGGGCGCGAGGGCGTCGACCACGTCGGTGAAATACATGCAGTCCCAGTCGCGGTTGAAGTATTCGTGGGCGACGTATTGGCGGTCCTGTCCTTTGACGCTTTGCAGCTTGGCGCCGAGGTTGGGCGCGGCTTGGGCGTATTTGGGGTTGGCGGCCAGCAGTGCTTCGGAGAATTGCAGTGCAGCGTCGATGCGCTCGTTCGGGCGCGCGGACGTGTGCGAAGCGAAGCGGTTGTGCAGGCTGAACAATTGGCGCAACGGTGCGGATGGCGACCAGCCCGGCAAGCAGTTGTAGCTGATGTAGAGCATGCCGCCGGGCTTGAGTTGGCGCCGGGCGAATTCGACGATGAGTTTCTGGTTGTCGCGGCTGACCCAGGTCCAGATGCCGTGCAGGCTGATGCTGTCGAATTGCGGCAAATCATTGCGCGCCAGCAGTTGCTCGAAGCTGTCGTCGTACAGCCGCGCGTCGCTGCCCCACGCGGTTGCGAGCCCACTGGCGTGCGCCGCTTGGGCCGGGAGGAAGTCGGTGCCGACGTAGGATCCCGGGTTGGCGGCAGCGTGGATATTGATCGACACACCTTGGCCGAAGCCCAATTCGCAGTGCCAGGCCTCGGCGCTTTCCAGGGCGGCAAAACCGCGCAGCAACAAGCAATAGCGCTGGAACACTGGATTGATTTCGCGGGAATACCCGTAGGTGTAACCCTCGTCCGTGAAATACCCTTCGTTCCAGGCTGAGCTCATGCGTGCATCCTTTTATTTCGAGGAGGAAAAGTTGTTCTTATAGGGGGAGTTGTTGCGGGCCACAAGAAGAAACGCGTGGCAGCGGGATTCTTTTCGACGGGTCCGTTCAAGCAATGACACTGGCCGCCCACCCCGCTACGCCGCTTGCAACCACCACCAACCACGGTGGCAACTTCCAAAACATCAAGGCAATCAGCGCAACGAGCGCCAACCCAAAGTCCTGCGGTTTGACGATGGCGCTGGTCCAGACCGGCTGATAGAACGCGGCCAATAGCAGGCCGACCACCGCTGCATTGACCCCGACCAGTGCGGCTTGCGCGCGCACATTGCTGCGCAGTCGCTCCCAGAAAGGCAAGGCCCCCAGCACCAGCAAAAAGGCTGGGGCGAAGATCGCCAACAAGCAGATCAACCCACCGGCCCAACCCGACGGCGTGAGGTTCATCGAGGCGCCGAGGAATGCCGCGAACGAAAACAACGGGCCGGGCATAGCCTGCGCAGCGCCATAACCGGCGAGGAATGCTTCATTGCTGACCCATCCGGTGGGCACCACTTCGGCTTGCAACAGCGGCAGGACGACATGACCACCACCAAATACCAATGCGCCGGAACGGTAAAACGAATCCACCAGTGCGAGGCTTTGATTGGGCAATAGCTTGGTCAGCAGCGGCAGCCCGGCCAGCAGCAGCACAAAAAGCGTCAGCCAGAGCGCTCCGGCCCTGCGGCTGATGTTGATCGGCAGCGCATCATGCCGGGTACTTTGCGGCGGATTGAACAGCAACAGGCCTGCAAGCCCGGCAACAACAATCACGCCGACCTGGGTCCAAACGGACGGCGCGAGCAGCGCGACGCAGGCCGCAATGGCCATCAGGGTCACTCGCGGCAGGTCTGCACACAGTGTTTTGGCCATGCTCCAGACGGCTTGGGCGACAACCGCGACAGCGACGACTTTGAGGCCGTGCAGCGCGCCGGGCGCAACGGCCGTGCCGTAATGAGTGAGACCCAGCGCCAACAAGATCATCATCGTCGCGGACGGCAGGGTAAACCCTATCCACGCCGCGAGCGCCCCGCCGTAACCTGCGCGCGACAGGCCCAACGCGATACCGACCTGACTGCTCGCCGGCCCCGGCAGAAACTGGCACAGCGCTACCAGATCCGCATAACCGCGCTCGGTCAGCCAGCGTCGTCGGATGACGAACTCATTATGGAAATATCCCAAGTGCGCGACGGGCCCGCCGAACGAGGTCAATCCGAGGCGCAGGAAGATCAGGAATATCGACCAGACATTGCTGCGCTCGGCGCTAGGGAAATCGGCCATGGGTCGCGGTTCCAGGTTTGGTCATTGAGCGATGGGAGCGTATTCAGGTTATGAAAAATATCCTCCCACGCAGAGCATGGGAACGATCACCCGAGCAATTCTTTCAACTTGATTTCGGCCAACGGGTGCCCGGCCTTCGCGGCAATCTGCCAGAACCGAGCCGCTTCTGCCGCGTCTGGTGCTTTGCTCGGCGTGCCTGCCAGACAAATCACGCCGACCTGATACGCCGCTTTGCCATCCCCCGCCAACGCCGCGAGGCGCAGCAAGCGCACGCCTTCTTCGCGCGCACCGAGGCCGACGCCGCGGAAGGTCAGGATGTGGCCATAGAAGCTTTGCGCGCCGACGTCGCCGAGGTTGGCCATGCGCGCGAATTGCCCTTCGAGCCATTTCCAGCCACGTGGCGAGCGCACAAACCATTGCCAGTGAAAAAGCCTACGGGCCAACCAGTAACTTGCCCGCGCCTTGAGTCGTAAAAACACTCAAGCCTCCGCGGATTCGGGGTACTCGTATTCGAACACGCGCACCACTTCGGAAGCATGCCAAGAGGCGGCGGCGACACCGTCGGATGGGCCGGAGAAGCGCCCCAGGCGTTCGACGCATTCAAAAAAACCGGTGCGTGGCAGGCGGCTCGCGCCTTGGCTGATGACCAGCGAGCTGCGCAACGGCTGCTCGGCTTTGGCATCGAGGGCGGCGAGGTGTTCGAGGGCGGCGGTGAGGGTTTGCATGGCCGGCGTGGGCAATTGCAATCGTTCGAGCAACGCGCGGTAGGTCAGTAGATGGCGCTGGCGGCGCGCCTGGTCCAGTTCACCTAACAACCCGTCCCAATGTTGACGACTGATGCGTACGCTCACGATTCATCCCTCCATCCTGGCACCGTCAATTCCCAGGCCAGGCTGCGGCGAATCGCTGCGTCGGGTTGACGCTCGCCACTTTCAATCAAGGCCAGATAAGACGGGCTGATGCCTACCGTGCGGGCGAGCGCCTCGATGGCGATGCCCTTCCCTTCGCGCAAACTGCGGAGTTGGTCCAGACCAGGAAGAATCTGGTCCGGGGTCGCCGCGGGACGCGCTGTGGCGGCTCGCGGCGGTTGTGGTTCGATGCCTGCTGCTTTCAGTAGAGCTTGGTACTGAGCCCATGGCAAAACTGCATATTCGGGCTCGCCTTCGCGTGTGATTATCTGAATATCCATGACTTCCCCGTAGGACAACGACACTTAGCGAGTCGGCGCTTTTCCGTTGAAGTGTAATCCTAACAGCGGCCAAGGTCGCGGGGGCATGCATCTAAGGTTGAAGATCAACCTGATCAAAGATCTTCGGGTTTCTGCAATTGCAGCTGTTCCGGGGTATCGGGCAGGCGTTCGACCCGGGCCAACTTCTCCGGCAACTGGCGATTGCGCCAGGCGCGGAAGGCGTTAAGTTCGTCGTCGAGGGTTTTCATGATCCACGCCAGCACGGCGATGTCGTCGAACATGCCCAGCACCGGGATGAAATCCGGGATGGCATCCAGCGGGCTGAGGAAATACATCAGGCCAGCGACGACGGTGAGGATCGATTTGCGGCTGATGCCACGGTATTCGCCGCGCCAGTAAGCCAGGCACAACGCCTGCAGCAGGCGCAGGTCATCCTTGAGTTTGCCCAGGCGATTGCCTTCGTTGCCGGCCTTGCTGGCGACGGCGAACAGCAGCGTTGGCAGGCGGCCACGGGCCAGCAAACGGCCGGCCAATGGCAGAAAACGGGCCAGATTCCAGGGTGCTTTCATGTTTTCCTCCCGCTGAAATGTTATCCACACAAATTGTGGATAACCTTGTGAACAGAGCTGCATTTCGCGGCTGGAAGCCACGTTTCATAAGGGCTGAGCTCAGATCGGGCGTTTTTTACTCACATAAAAAAACCCAAGATTTCATTGACTTGGCGCCGAGGTGTGGCTAGCACTGGCGTCCTCAATGGCTATGACTGCAACCTTGCGCATCCGTTCGCTTTGATCGCGATTTGTCAAACCCCGGATACAACAACGCCCCGCATAATGCGAGGCGTTGTTTTTGCAGCAAACGGCGCTTACTTGGCAGCGTCGTCTTGTTTTGCTGGATCTTTGATCGCCAACAGTTCCAGATCGAACACCAGCACCGAGTTGGCCGGGATTGCCGGGCTCGGGCTTTGCGCGCCGTAAGCCAGGTCGCTAGGAATGTACAGCTTGTACTTCTCGCCGACGTGCATCAGTTGCAGGCCTTCGACCCAACCCGGGATCACGCCGCTGACTGGCAGGTCGATCGGGCTACCGCGATCAACCGAGCTGTCAAACGTGGTGCCGTTGGTCAGCTTGCCGGTGTAGTGAACAGTCACTACGTCGGTCGGCTTAGGCTGAGCGCCATCGGCTTTTTTCACGACTTCGTATTGCAGACCGGAAGCAGTGGTCACTACACCGGCCTTCTTGGCGTTTTCTTCGAGGAATTTCTTGCCGGCGGATGCCGACTCTTCGCTCATTTTCGCCATGCGTTCTTCTGCACGCTTTTGCAGTGCTGCGAAGGCCTCGACCAGTTCGTCGTCCTTCAGCTTTTGTTCTTTCTTGCCGACGGCATCTTCGATGCCTTGAGCGACGGCCTTGGAATCCAGATCGTCCATGCCTTCCTGAGCCAGGCTTTTGCCCATGTTCAGGCCAATCCCGTAGGAAGCTTTTTGCGCCGGGGTTTTCAGCTCTACGCTGGTCTGCGAATCACAACCCGCAAGTACCAGGCTAACCAGGGCCACCGCCGCCGCCAACCGATGCTGTTTCATGCTATTTCCTTGTTCATGCGCCTAAAGGGCAATCGAATAAAGCCGCGAGCTTATCAGGCGGCCACGACCAATGGCTACCGGCATGAGAGCAGGAAACAGCCGATAAGTTCAGGTCTTTTAAAGCATTTCGGGAATGCGCGGGATGAAGTTTCTGTCAGGTTCGTCTGACGCGCACTGATGCGAGTTCCTACGACTTGGCGTAATGGCCACTTGCCGCCACCCGAGCCACTGATGCATAAAGGCGCTATAAATCGACAAGGACGTTTTATCTTGCGCCTCCTACTCCGCTTGCTGGTTCTGATCGCCGTACTGCTGGGGCTTGGCCTCGCTGTGGTTGTGTACTACATCGCCAACCCCAAACTGCCGGCCTACACCCCCGC
This sequence comes from Pseudomonas sp. 43NM1, assembly GCF_002836905.1. Lineage (NCBI taxonomy): Bacteria > Pseudomonadati > Pseudomonadota > Gammaproteobacteria > Pseudomonadales > Pseudomonadaceae > Pseudomonas > Pseudomonas sp. 43NM1. Next base: position 6,588 of record NZ_MKGS01000061.1, read on the forward strand.
GCAACAGGTGCATTACCTGGAGCAGTGGAGCGCCGCCGACCGCCAGACCTATTACTTCACGCCGCAGGGCACTCAGGTCAAAGGCCTGCATTACGACTGGTTTCAGGCGCTGGAACTGCCGTTCTCGCAGCAGCGTTTTGCCGCGCCGGAATACCTGGCACGCTTCGGTTTTCTGGTCGATCCCGCGCAAGAAGCTACGCCGGACAACCCCGGCAACCTGCCCGTAGGTTTCGCCCGCCACCAGAACCCCGGCAGCCAGGCGCAATTCCTGGATATCACTTGCTCCGCATGTCACACCGGCGAGTTGCGTTTCAACGGCCAGGCTGTGCGCATCGATGGCGGCGCGGCGCTGCATGTTTTGCCGTCGACGGTGCCGACCCTGCGTGGCGGCAGTTTTGGTCAGGCGCTGGTCGCGAGCCTTGCCGCGACCTATTACAACCCTTGGAAATTCGAACGTTTCGCACGCAACGTGTTGGGCGCGGACTACGAGGACGGGCATCAATCCCTACGTGCGGACTACAAACGCTCGCTGGACATGTTTCTCAAAGTCGCCTGGAACGACGCCCATCGCGGGCTCTACCCCACCGAGGAAGGCCCCGGCCGCGCCGATGCGTTCGGGCGTATCGCCAATGCCAGTTTCGGCGACGCGATTTCGCCGGACAACTATCGCGTGGCCAACGCGCCGGTGGACTACCCGCAGTTGTGGGACATGTGGACGTTTGATTGGGTGCAGTGGAACGGTTCGGCCCAGCAACCGATGGCGCGCAATATCGGCGAGGCGTTGGGCGTGGGCGCGACGCTGAATTTGTTCGACGCCAATGGCCAGCCGCTCAAGGGC
>NZ_MKGS01000062.1:0-7353 GCF_002836905.1 Pseudomonas sp. 43NM1
CGCCCACTCGACTTTCGGGAACGGCTTCGGGACCGATCTCCATGTAACTGCGCATGCACTCCCACAACGCCATTGCGGTCGTACCGCCGCCACAGTTGAAACCCAGCGAGAAATGTTTGTTGTCTTCCTCCGCCAGCGGGTCCGGGTTTTCGAACCCGATGATCAGTAATCCCATAGTCGCTTTACCGGCCTGACTGACCGACGACTGTTGCGTAGCAGCGGCGGTGACGCTTTCCCAGGGCACGATCCAGTATTCGCCGTTGTCGCGGGGGACGCAGATTTCTCGGCGTTGGCGGTTGAAGCGAATGGGTGGAGGGACGACCCGAAAAAGGGCACTAATCATCATGAGGGCAGGAATCCCAGTGATTATTGCTCCACCGATAAGAGCGAAAGCACTGAAGTCAAACGCAATATTCCTGAACCCATAAGCCATGGACAAAAACAACATCATTCCCAGCCAAGGCCCCATGACTGCGGCACCAATGCTGTAGTTGCCTACATCCAAGAAAGCTTCGTTTTTACGCCAGATGGTATTGAGTACGTCCTGGGGTTTTTCTCCAGTAGGGACGGGCAACGGAGCCAAGTAGTCATTACGCGAAAACGTCCGTTTTTTTGTTGTGCCTGCCGGTGGCGTCCTCATCGTTTGTCCTTGGGTTGCAGATAAATAGCACCGGGATGTTCTTCGCCGAGCGGGTAATTGGGCACACGGTCGAGGTGCGGGGTCGGGTCGTTCCGCAGCTCGACTACGCCGGTAGAGTCAGCCAGGGTGAATGCCAACCCTCGCTCGCCACCGATGAAGTTATGCGCGCCGAGCATCGAGAGCAGCGGCGTGCGGTAGCGCAAACGCAGGGAAACAGTGGCGGGCGTTGTGCCCAATACGTTTTTCAGCGTGTTGAACGGGCCGCTCAGACGTAAGCCCTGACCTTCCTGGTGCGGGATCCACTGGCAAGTGCTGCCGGACAACCAATGAGGTGTCATGTCGCGCCACGGACGCGGGGTTTTGTAGTGATGGAGTGGACTGCTTTTGATCAGGTCACGGGAGGCCTGGGTATCCATTGGATCCCCGACCATGCTCAGTTCGAGATAAACACTGCCGGGCTCTGCGCCCGGCAAATCGATGGTCAGGGCATCAATGGAACTGACGAACGCCAGGCCGGATGGGCCAGTGCTCGATGCTGGCTGGGCGCTGCTTTGCATGCTGACCCGAGGTGCATAGAGGATGCGGTAGAGCCGGTCGAGTTCGTCGACTTGCGCTTTCGGCGCGATGGCGGTCAAGTCCGATGCCCGGGCTTTTGACCAACAGCAGTAATTGAGGAAATTCTGCAGCGGGGTCTGTTCCAAGATCCTGGCAATGATGTAAAGCACGCCGAGTGCGAGAATCACCCAGTTCAGCGGGCCCATGTACAACGTGAAGCGCAAAATCGCGACGTCTGCAGTTATTGAACCTGCCAATGCACGAGCGGTATAGCTAAAACCCAACATCGCTTGGGTGCCAAAAGCTGCTACTTGCCCGCCAACAACGACTTGGCGCATCTCCAGCCATGGGTCGATTCGGTTTTGGGCGTTTTCAAGTTGAATTTGTAAAGACTTGAACTCTGCGACGGCCGCACCGGCTGACAGCAAACCAACAGCTCCACCAAACAAAGTCAACGTAGGGGCCGTGGTTAAGCCCTTACCCATCTCCTTAACCCCCAATCCCTTCCTAACCTGACTATCAATCACCGCCACCAACGCCGCCGACGCATACAAACTCGCCGACACCGTGTCATTCACCCGCCGACTATCCATCCCCTCCAACGCCGCCGCTTCCTTCAGGTACCCCGCCGCATTAACCACGTTCAACATCAGCATCGCCAATGGCAGCACACCACCGCTGTTAACCACGGCAGGCGAGTTCATAACCTTGCCGACCCGTCCGGCACCAATCGCTTGCGCTGTCGCTTTCACCCATTCGAGCAGCGCATCCGCCCGCGCGCCCACCAGTTTCCACGCCGAGCGGCCGCCCTCGGTGACGAGCCGTAGCGGTGTGTCGCCGCCCAGGCGGGTGGCGATGAGGACGCCCATCCAGGATTTGCTGAAAGCGCCGTCCCCTCTGAGCAAAAGCAGCGACGCCGACAGCCGGTTGACCAGCGCGCTCCATGAGCTGCTGGCGTCTCGGGCCATGTCGGCGATGTTGTTCAGGACCATCAGGCTCATGGGTGCCAATGCCTGATGGGTGGCGCTGACGCTGTCCGACGCGAGGGCGGCCTGCAGCTCGTTCAGGCGCGAACCGCCGTTGACCGCCGCATCGATTGAGGGCGTCCATGCGCTGAACAGTTGCGTCAGTGCGCCGCCATCCGCTGCGCGCACGTAGTCGGCGTATTGCTCGGCGCCCGCAGCGCGGATGCATTGAGCGGTCAGGCATCCGGTGGCCAGTTCGGTCAGCCAGTCACGGGTAGCCAAATCGTGATAATCGACAAACCAGGTGCCGGTGCGCGAGCGCTTGAGGTACAAGCCTCGGTCGGCAAACAGTGCGGTGTGGCGGTCTTCTATTTGCTGGTAATGGTCTGCGGCAGTTTTCGAAAACCAGTTATCCATTGCATCGAGGTCGATGTATTTGCCGACTTTGGCGCTGAAGTAGTGGTTATTGAGACTGGCCTGTTTTTCAGCGCGGTATCCGCGCACGACGAATTCCGCTTCGTTGTACAAGTCCGCCGGAATAAAGGCCCGTACCGGGGCGACGATGGCGGAAATACGTGCATCCCGGGCGCGGGCTTCGGCCGCAGTGGGTTGGCCACCGTACTGACGCGCCACGGTTTCAGCCTTGAGTTCCTCATCCAGTCGGTGCTGGGTGGCCAGCATGACCTCGCCCTGTGCCGGGGTCAGTTCGATGTCGTGATCCTTGTAGCGATAGCTGAGCGTGCTGGCCAGTTCGGCGCCATTCTCGGTGATCAGGCCGCGGACAAAACCACCGACGCTCAGGCGCAACTGGTTTTCACCCAGCCAGGTTTCATGGCCTGCCTCCAGCCATTCCTGTTCATGATTGATGTCACGCAACACGCCAAGATCGTCATCCAGGCAAGCGAAAACGCCGTAAAGTCCCTCGACGCTCGCACGGGCGTTGTCCAGCCAATTCCGGGTGCCCTGACCGTCCCATGCTTCGGCGCTCCACTCGCCTGGGGCTTGGTCGCTGGCGTCGGGGTGCTGCTCAAGGAGTTTTTCCCGTTCCCGCGCACGGTGCATGGCATCGCTGTAGGTCTGAATGTTGCCCGGCGTCGGCTCTTTCATCAGCGTGGCGCCCAGCGCGTCGGTGTCGGCGACGGTGCTTTTCTGATCCGCTTTCATTGACCGGGCGTAACTGTTGATCAGCAGCTCGGCGATGACTTGCGAGGCTTCATCCAGCGGCGGGCAGTGCTCGGCTTGCAGTTCATCGGCGACGGTGCGCAACGCCACATGACGCATGTGTTCACGGCGCTTGACGCTGCTGTCGGTCAACGCCTGGCAATGTTCCGCGTTCAACGGGTATTCGCTATAGAGCATCCAGGCGTCATGGATTTTCGGCAGGACCAGACCGCTCAGGGTCGCGTCGATCACCGGTGTGGCGTCGGCCTCCAGCACCTGTTCCTTGAGCAATCCGCTCGCGCAAACACCGTAGCGTTTGAGCGGGCCCTGGTCCTGCCACACATAAACGAACCCACCGCGCAGGCGTCGCGCCGCCATCGGGCGACTTTGCGTGATCACACCCGGAACGCAGCACTGGTGTTCGGTTGGCTCTTCCGCCAAGGCGTAGCGCACGGGCACGATAAACAGTTCGGGCGCGCTCGCCGGGCATGGCGCAATCTGGCTGTCGATATCTTTGTGCGGTTGGGACTTGGCGGCACGTTGGGCCTGTGCGGCGTTGTCGACCATGGCCAGTTTTTTTGCACTCATGCGCGGGACTCCTTGTCGGTGAGCAACTGCCGCGTCAGTTCGGTATTCAGGTTGTCCAGCCGTTGTTCAGACGATGTGCCGGGCTCGGCCAACAGGCGTCGGTAAGCGACGTGATCAGCCGCCTCAGGAAACTGTGTGCCCAGCACGGCGTAAAAACGCGCCCAGAGCAGCGCTTCATCGATGGCGCTGTAGCCGTGACGCGCGGCACTTTGCTGGCAGTCGGACGCCCACTGTTGCAGGGCGCAGGCGTCAAGCCCTTGCAGGTATTCGCCGAAATACTGCTGCGTGTGTTCGATCAACTGCTGGCTGAAACACCGTCGCTGCGCCGTAGCCAGATGTTCCAGCATGTCCGGTGTCAGGCTTAACCAAGGCTCATGCGCATAGCGCTCAACGGCCTGCTCCGGGTTTTGCTGGTGGATATCCAGTTCGGGCAGCCGGATCAAGCGCACCGGGCCCATCAAGCGATCACGTTCAGCGTCGGACATTTGCGCCAGCCACAGGGAGGTAACGCGCGGGTCGAAATAACGAAAAAGCACCGTGACGTCGCCCGCAACCCGGGCGTGAACCAGGCTGCGCAGATGCTCGAGCAGCAGCGCTTCCCCGGCGTCCGACTCCAGCCACACGCCGCAAGTCGCGCTCCACGCACTGGTAAACTTTTGCGCCAGCGAACTCCCCGGCGCAACGGGCACCAGCAACGGGCCAACCTCTTCCAAAGCGCTGTAGGCGGTCGCTTGATAAAGCGAGTGGTAAGTCGTGCCGCCGAGCTCGATCAACTGCTCGGGCAGGTGTGAAATCCGGGCTCGGTCGAGCAGCAAATAAGCCTGATTCATGCCGCTATCTCCGCGAGTTTTTCGCACACGGCGCACACCGCTGAAGCCTGCTGTGCGGCTTGAATCAAGGCGAGTTTTTGCACGGCCAATGCTGGCGCGATCAATGCTTGTGGCGCTGCCGGGATCAATGATTGAGCAAGCTGCGCAGCCATGCCGGCCACCGGCGAGCCACCCTCGACAATCGCCACGCTGCTGAAAATTCCCCCAGCATTGATCACGATGTGGTGCCCGCCTGCCGTCAGCGTCAGGCTTGAACCGGCATCGATTACCACTTGGCTGGCGGTCAAGCGCGCGTGTGGCCCGGCCTGAATCACCAAGGTTCCCGCCGTGGTCGAACTGCTGTTGCCGCTGATGCTGATCAGTTCGTCGCTGCCGATCACGGTATGGCGCACGCCTTGGGTGGTGTGCGATTCATCGCCCTGGATCAGGCTGGCGCTGTGGCTGTCGACCTGCTGAAAACGCTCGCCGCCGATCAGGCTGTGGCTGTCGCGGCTGATCTGTTCGCGGCGGTCATTGCCGATCTGGCTGGTGCTGTCGTTGAGGATCAGTTGCTCGAGATCGCGTTGCGCGCGCAGGTAGATTTTTTCCTGGCCGGCGCGATCCTCCAGTGCCAGTTCGTTGTAGCCACCGGTGTGCGGTGAGCTGTGGCTGCGCAGCACGCTTTTGGTTTTATGCTCAGGGAGTGCGTAGGGCACGGGCGTGACTTTGTTGGCGACACAGCCGGTAATCAGCGGTTGGTCGGGGTCGCCTTCGAGGTAGGTCACCACCACTTCCATGCCGATGCGCGGCACGCTGACAGCGCCGAAATTCTCCCCCGCCCAACTGGAGGAAACCCGCAACCAGCAGCTGCTTTTTTCGCTGTCGAGTTCGCCGCGATCCCAAGGCAGCTCGACCTTGACCCGACCGTACTCATCGCAATAAATCTCTTCACCGGCCGGCCCGGTGACGCGCGCAGTCTGGCTGACCAGCGGGGCTCTTCGCGGCCGCGACGGCGGGCGGTAATGCACGTCCCACGGGATGGCGCTAAAACTGTTGCGATAGCCTTGGGTGAAGCCATCAGCCGCTTGGACGTCGCTGGTAATCGCCTCTTCGAGGGATTGTGGCTGTTTGCCCCGGTGGCTGACGCTGAGCAGCAACCACAGGTCGTTGGCGGTTTTACGCGGGTGCTCGGTGAGGTCGAAAAAGTGGCCACTGCGCAGGATCGGTTGGTCACTCTGGCCGGTGGCCAACTGGTAATCGCTGCGGTGGCGTTCCAGGGCTTGGCGGGCGAGTTGTTTGCCGCGTTTTTCGTTCTCGATCAGCAGCGGGTAGCGATAGTCTTCCAGCTCCGGGCTGAACTCGGCGGTGAAGCGGCTTTCGAGCAGCAGCCTGGGCTTTTCAAAATCGTAATCCCGGCGCGTGACGGTGGTGGTGCGGGTGCGAAAACCCGTGGCGAATTCGCTGACCACCGGATGCTCCGCGACCATCCCCGAATCCTGCTGATAAGGGGTGGCGCCGAGTTTTGGGAAGTACGTTTGGTCATCGCTGAACACCAGCAGATGGCCGTCAGGCGCATGCTGGTGATGCCAGGCAATGCCGTCCTCGGCGCACAAGCGCTGGAGAAATTCGAAGTCGCTTTCCGCGTACTGCGTGCAGTATTCGCGCTCCGGACTTTGGCTGACGTGGAAGGCAAAGGCGTCGGCCTGCAGACCGTGGCCGTTGAGCACCTGAGTGATGATCTGCGGCACGTTGAGCCGCTGGAAAATCCGTTGATTATGGCTGAACTGCAAATAATGCAGCGCCGGCACCAGAGTCAGGTGATAACGCGTCAGGCGCTGGCCGGCCTCCCCCACCCAGACATCTTCGATCCGCCCGTGCAGCCCTTCGCCGTTGACCCCGAACTGGAGAAACGCCGGTTGGCTGAGCAGGCTTTCGATATCGAAATCCGGGTATTCGCTGACCAGCTCAATGTGGATCGCGTACAAGGCGCTGATCGCCTCGGTCCCGGCAAACGCCAGCACCTTTAAATCATGACGAACCGCGGGAATGTGCAACGAGAAATGCGCCGCATTGGCCGGCCGGAACATACGCTTATCCTTAAGCAAAGAGGAAATGAGCGCGATATCCAAACCGTCCGTGGTCTGTGCACGCGAAAACTGGCGGGCACGTTAACAACGGGGAAAAAGTATTGATGTAGGACTGATCGGCGATTAAGGAAGGAAACTTCTTTGGCCGTTAATCGGGGTTTCAACGAGCGCCGCTAGAAAAAAGTCAGCTGTCAGGCAATTTCGCAGGCAAGCCAGCTCCCACCTTTGGATTCATGTACATCTGAGAGAAAGAGGTCGGCTGGTAGAGAGCTATCGCGAGCAGGCTCACTCCTACAGGGATTGCGCACAGCCGCGAGAACAGGCCGGCTATCAGGCCGCCTCGCGGCGTTGTTGCGGTGCCCGCCCCCTCGTGAGGCCGAGCGCAGGTTCTGCGCAGTGGGCAACCCGGCAAGGATGCCGGGTTAGCCGCCCCCGGCCAGGGATGGCCGATGGCGGCGGGCCCACGGAGCAGGACCGGAGCGAGGGCATGCCGAGCCTGGGCGAGGCACCGAACGAAAGGGGCAAGAGCGCTTTGGTTACTTTCGCGC
>NZ_MKGS01000063.1:0-7303 GCF_002836905.1 Pseudomonas sp. 43NM1
GCACTGGCCATCGCGCCCTGGGGCAGCGGCAGGTGTTTGCTCCACACCGAGCCGAACGCCCACGCTGCGGCGGCGAATATCAACAACGCCGCGCCCAGCGGGCTCGATTGCAGATTGGTCCCAAGATTGAGCATGCCGATGCCGATCAGCCCCAGGACAATCCCGGCCCATTCGAGCCGCGTATTGCGCGCGCCCCAGAAATAGCCGAACAGCAAGGTGAACAGCGGCACCGTTGCCACCGCCAGGGCGGCAACGCCGGAAGCCACGCCAGTGTGTTCGGCGACACTGACCGCGCCGTTGCCGCAGGTCAGCAGCAAAATGCCGATGATGCCCGCCGCTTTCCACTGCGCCCACGTCGGTGCAGGCGCCCCGCGCCAGCGCAGGAAGGCATACATCAACGTGCCGGCGATGACAAAACGAATCCCGGCCAGCAACAGCGGCGGCCAATATTCGACGCCGATGCGGATCACCAGATAGGTCGAACCCCAAATCACGTACAACGCAAAGAAGGCAGCAATCAACGGCAAGGGGAAACGACGTAAGCCAGGCATGGGCAGCTCGAAGACAGGTCAAATTGAGCCAATAGTTTAGAAAGGCTGGCTGGCAAAAATAAGTTACAAAACCTGTTTATCGCAGCAGTACACTTTTCAAAACACGGAGATCAGCGCTATAAACCGTGCATTCGAAAGTCGGGTCATTTTCAGGAATTGTTCATGGACAAGTACGACCGCATGCTGCTCAGCGCCCTGTTGGAAAACGGTCGCGCGTCCTACGCCGATCTGGCGCGCAAAGTGAACCTGTCCGCGCCAGCCGTGGCCGAGCGCGTGGCCAAACTTGAGGCGTGCGGGGTGATCACCGGTTATCAGGCAAAAGTCGATATGTCGAAGATCGGCCTGCCGATCCAGTGCGTGATCGAGCTGCGCCTGAACCAGCACGGCAACCAGAAAACCTACGACGACCTGATCAAAATCCCGCAACTGACCGAATGCCATCGGGTGACGGGCGATCCGTGCGTGATCATGCAAGCGGCGGTGGGATCGATGCCGGAATTGGAAGAGTTGATCAACCGGATCGCCAAATTCGGCTTCAGCAAAACTTCGATTGTGCTGTCGAGCGCAATAGAAAAGCGCGTGCCGCTGGGGCAGTTGGAAGGGAGGTAGCGAGGAGGATGACGCCTTCGCGGGCAAGCCTCGCTCCTACGCGGAACTCATCGCCCGGTAGGAGCGAGGCTTGCCCGCGAAGGGGCCCGCCCAGGCACCATCACCCGCTAAAAGCCGCGATGGCGCTTGAGGTGTTCATTGATCTTCGCCGCCGGGACTTTCTGCAGGCTGACCAGCAGATCATGCGACAACTCGCGCAAGCCATGGGTCTGGCGCAGTTCGGCGGCAAGGTGCGCGGTCAGGTTAGCGGCCATTTCCGCATCCGCCATCGCCCGGTGAGCCTTGCCGGTGTGCGGCAGACTGGCGAAGGTGGTCAGCGTTCCGAGCTTGTGATTCGGCGCCGCCGGCATCAGGCGTCGGGCCAATAACAGCGAGCAGGCAAAGTTCTGCAACCGCGTGCGTTTGATCCGCCCCAGCTCGAAATCCCAGAACTTCTGGTCGAACGCGGCGTTGTGCGCGAGCAACGGCGTGATGCCGACAAACTCGTTGACCTCGTTCATCACCTGCTCGGCCGAGGGCGCGGTGCGCAGCATGGCATTGCTGATGCCGGTGAGTTGTTCGATGAAGGCCGGCACGCGCACGCCAGCGTTCATCAGGCTTTGGTAACGCTCGACGATGCGCCCCTGTTCGAGGATCACCACGGCGATTTCCGTGGCCCGGCAACTGCTGCTCGGGGAGATCCCGGTGGTTTCAAAGTCGATGACTGCTATGCGTTCCAAACCTGTTTCAACTCCGTAAAAATCAATTCTTGAGCAGCAACGCGCCTTCGATCGGCACGTAGCGGCTGGCGGCGCGGATCAGCGAATTCGCGGTCAGCCCCGGCACGCCATACGCCACGGCTTGCACGCCGTGTTTGCTGATGATGCGCTCCAGCAACATGTCGAAATCACCGTCGCCGGAGGCCAGCACCACTTCGTCGACGTGGTCGGCGGCGTCCATGATATCGAGCGTTATGCCGACATCCCAATCGCCCTTGGCCGAGCCATCGCTGCGCTGGATGTAGGGTTTGAGTTTCACCACGAAACCCAGATTGCGCAGGATCTGCTGGAACTGCTGCTGCTTGCTGTCGCCGCGATCGATCGCGTAGGCATAAGCCTCGACGATTTCGCCCTGTTTGCTGATATCAGCCCACAGCGCCGCATAGTTGAAGTGGCAACCATAGGCCTGACGCACGGTGTAATAGAGGTTTTGAACGTCGGCAAACACTGCGATTTTTTTCATCGCTGCTTCCTATTGGCACGCAAGCGCCTGAGCTCTTGACGCAAACGTGCGCAGGCTTGGATCAGGCACCTGGCCCGAAAAGTCGCCCAGTATGCCAGCCTGAAGGATTGTTCCGCGAATAATCAGGCCGGAGCGCGGCCGCGCCCCGGACGAGTGGTGGGTCAGATGAACGAATCGTCGTCGCCGCCGAAGAATGACGAGCTGTCATCGCTGAAGTCGGCGTCGCTGAAATTGCCCTGATCGCTGGTGTCGTTGCCGGCCATCTGCTGGTCGTTGCTCCAGTCGCTAGCGTTTTGATCAGTGGCGTTTTGATCATTGGCGTGCGCCGGTTCATCGCGAATGATTTCGACGATTTCCTGCGGTTGGTGGCCGCCGTGGAACAGGCTGCTGATGCCTTCCGCCAGCATCACCCCACCGGCCACGCCGGCAGCGGTTTTCAGTGCGCCACCGAGGAAACTGGACGCCTGTGGTTGGGCGGCGTAGCCCTGCTGCGGTGGGACGCTCTGCTGCGGCGCTGGCGAATTGAAGGATGGCCGGGCCGGTTCGCGCCAGCCGCCGCTGGCCGGTGCTGCGCCCGGATTTGAATTTTGGCCTGGATGTGGCGCTGGCTGCGAATCGCGCGAACCACCGCCGAAGATGCTCGACAAAAATCCACCACCCGACGCCGCCGGCGCCTGCGACTTGGCGTGTTGCAGTTCGGCCTGCAACTGCTGGATCTGTTGCGCTTGCTGCTTGTTCTGCTGATCGAGACTTTTGAGCGCTGCCTCTTGCACCAGAATCGCCTGGGTCATGAAATAGCCCGCTGCGGGCTGACGCGTCAGGTGTTCCTTGATCCGCGCCTCGGCCTGGGCGTCGCGCGGGGCTGCATCCGTTTCGGCCTGTTGCAGCCGTGAAAACAGTCCATCGATCAGGGTTTGTTCTTCGCTGTTCATGGCGACCTCATAGATTGCCGGGAATATCGTCCCCCTCATCCACCGTGGATAAGGTGCCTGACAGTTATGGGGCTGATACAAGATGTTTCAACAGCCTTTACCGAACGTTTACGTTTGCGCCCCCCAGCGCATCATCGGTTAAAGTGTGGCACTGCTTTTAACCTGCGATACCAACTGATGAATCCGTTCGAAGTGCTGCGTGACTCCCTGTATTTCTTCAAGCGCAATCTGGGCCAGATCGTGCAACTGTGCTTGCCGCTGGTGATGTTCGAGGCGTTCCTGCAACAAATCGTCGACAACGCCACCAGCCCGGAAGGTTTCCCCGGTTACAGCGTGCTGGTCGGTTTGCTGGTGTATCCGCTGTACACCGCCGCGCTGATTCTGTTTCTCGACGCGCGCAGCCGTGGCGAATCGCCGCGCACCCGTGACCTGCTGGCGATGTCCGCCACGCTGTGGCCACGCTTTGCGCTGCTGACCGCGCTCAACACATTGCTGATTTTGCTGGGCCTGTCGCTGTACTTCCTGCCGGGTATCTGGCTGATGGTGACACTGGCATTCGCCGAGTATTTGCTGGTGCTGCGCGGCATGGCGCCACTGGCGGCAATGAAGGAAAGCCTGCGTCTGACGCGCGGCCATTTCCTGCGGATTCTGGTGTGCATCCTGGCGGTGATGGCGCCGTTGTGGCTGCTCAAGGGTCTGAGTCTCGAGTTCTATCCACAACCACAGAATCCCGTGCTCAGCTGGCTGATCGACAGCGCCCACAGCTTCCTGCAACTGTTCACCAGCGTGGTCCTTTTCCGCATGTTCATGCTGGTCGGCGAAGCGCCTGACAAAAATGACCGAATAGTCTGACCGCTCTACCGTTGGGCGCGGGCAGCGCTCTCGGGTATGCTCGGGGCCTCTTTGTAACGCTATAAGCCGAGCCAATGACCCGTCTCCTGCGCTACACCCTGCTGAGCCTGTTGCTGATTGTCGGCCTCGGCGCAATATTGATTTACAGCGTGACCTGGCGCCCCGAAGCCAAGGAAGTGTTGCCGGTCAGTTGCACCGCGAAGGCGCCGACACTGGTGCCCGGCCAGGCGCTGAAGGTGATGACCTGGAACGTCCAGTACCTGGCGGGCAAACGCTATGTGTTCTGGAATGACTTGGCACAGGGCGACGACGAGAGCCCGACCCAGGAAGACATGGCATTCAGCCTGGATGAAGTGGCGCGGGTGATTCGCGACGAAGAGCCCGACATCGTCCTGTTGCAGGAGCTCGATGACGGCGCCAAGGCCAGCGACTATCAGAACCAGTTCAAACTGCTGCAGGAACGCGTCTCCGACCTGTTCCCGTGCAGCGCTCACACCTTCGACTGGAAAGCCGACTTTGTCCCCGAGCCGCACATCTTCGGCAGCGTCGGCCGGCAATTGGCGACGTTGAGCCGCTACCAGATCGGCCATGCCGAACGCGTGCAATTACCGGTGGCGCCAGCCAACTTCATCAGCCGCCAGTTCAAACCGAAAAACGCCTTGCTGGCGACGTACCTGCCGCTGAGCGATGGCGGGCAGATCGCGGTGCTCAACACTCACCTGGAACGCGTTGTTCAACCGGACGACACTCTGCAAGCGCAAGTGACCGCCGTGGGCAAAGTCCTCGACCGCTACGAAGGCCGGGGCACGCCGTGGTTGATTGGCGGCGATTTCAATCTGCTGCCGCTGGGCCAATACCGACGTTTACCCGCCGAGCAACGCACGCCCTTCTCTGCCGACAGCGCGTTGCATGTGTTGTGGGACAAATACCCGATGATCCCGAGCAACAGCGAGGCCAGCGGAGTCAATCGCGCGCAATGGCTGACCCATTACCCGAACGATCCCGGCCTCAATGGCCCGGACCGCACGGTGGATTATCTGTTTTACAGCCCGAGGATCAAACGCGTCGAAGCGACGGTGAGACAGGACGATACCTTGCGCATCTCCGATCACCTGCCAGTGATTGCGCGGTTTCTGTTGCCGGCGGCCCCGTAGTCCGAATCAAAGCTTCAAGAGCAGGCCAACTCTGAAGGAGTGAGCCTGCTCGCGAATGCCGCCGCGCCGATCCAACTGACTATTTTCGCGGTTTGATCCGCGCCGTCGCCTCGGCCACCAATGGGTCATCCGGCCAGTAATGCTTGGGATAACGCCCCTTCAAATCCTTCTTCACTTCGGCATACGTGCTGCGCCAGAAGTTCGCCAGATCCTGCGTCACCTGCACCGGGCGCCGCGCCGGCGACAACAAGTGCAGCTTGACCACTTGCCGGCCACCGGCAATGCGCGGGGTTTCGGCGAGGCCGAACAGTTCCTGCAAACGCACCGCGAGAATCGGCGGTTGCTCACTGTAATCCAGGCGAATCGATGACCCGGATGGCACGCTCAAATGGTGCGGCGCCAGCTCATCAAGCCGCTGCGGCAACGGCCATGGCAGCAGGTTATGGACGATGCTCGACAGGTCCAGATTGGCGAAGTGGCTGAGCCGGGAGACTTTGCCCAGGTACGGCATCAGCCAGTGTTCGAGGTTGTTCAGCAACGCCGCATCACTGACATCCGGCCATTCACTTTCACCCTTGCCGCCGAGGTCCAACTGGCGCAACAAAGCGACGCGCGCCTGCCACTGACGCAGTTCCGGGGTCCACGGCAACAGCTCCAGTCCTTTGCGCCGCACCAGATTGACCAACGCCTGACTGCGTGCCGTTTCGTCGAGCCCGGTCAGCGGCTCGCGGCTGAGGATCAGTTCGCCAACTTTGCGCTGGCGCTCGGCACGCAACACGCCTTCGCGCTCGTCCCAATCCAGCTGATCGACGCAGCGCACCTGCTCGGCCAGCACCGAGTCAAACAGCGCCGGATCAAAACCCGCCGCCAGATAAATCCGTTCTTCACGTTGGCCCTGACGGCTGCCGAGGTCGGCAATCACCAGCCACGCTTGCTTCATCAAACTGTCGGCCTCGGCAAACAACGCCGCGCGCCCGTTGGCCAGGCGATATTCCGCCCCCCCGGCGCGGCGTTGTTGCGCGACCCGGTCCGGGTACGCCAGCGCCAGCAAGGCACCGAGCCAGCGCGGATGATCGGGATCGCTGACGGGCGCCGAAGCTTTGCCACGCAGATAACCGCGATATTGCCGCGCCAGTTGCCGAGCCCGTTGCACACCGCCCTGAGCACCGCGCGCGGCGCGTTCTTCGCCGGACAACAACACCAGGCGACTGTGCAGATCGGCGCCCGCACCGCGCAAGATATCGCGTTCACCGAGCAGCGCCGCGACGTCGCACGCCATCTCCGCCAGCCCCAGCGCTTGCCCGCGCAGCAGCAAGTGCGCGATGCGTGGATGCGCCGGCAACTGCGCCATTGCCTGGCCATGAGCGGTCAACGCTTCGCCGTCGAGTGCGCCGAGGCGCTCGAGCAAATCCTGCGCCTGGGCATAAGCGGCGGCGGGCGGAATATCGAGCCAGACCAATTGCCCCGGCGCCACGCCCCAACGCCCGAGCTGCAACGCCAGACCGGCAAGGTCCGCCGAGAGTATTTCCGCGCTCGCGTAGGCAGCCAATTGTTCGTGCTGGTCTTGCGACCACAAGCGATAACACACGCCCGGCTCCAGGCGCCCGGCCCGGCCGGCACGTTGCGTGGCGCTGGCGCGGGAGATGCGCTGCGTGTCGAGACGGGTCATGCCGCTGCCCGGATCGAAACGCGGGACCCGCGCCAATCCGGCGTCGATCACCACGCGCACGCCATCGATAGTCAGGCTGGTCTCGGCGATGTTGGTCGCCAGCACCACTTTGCGTTGGCCGGCGGGCGCCGGATCAATCGCTGCACGTTGCGCAGCGAGGTCCAGTTCACCGTGCAACGGACAAAGCAAAACCGGCGAACTCGCGCCCAGCGCGTCGGCCAATTGCTGATGCACCCGACGAATCTCCGCTTGCCCCGGCAGGAACACCAGGACGCTGCCGGTTTCGTCGTTCAGGGCTTCGAGGATGGTCTGGAC